>CAYWDY010000068.1:0-3731 GCA_964455985.1 uncultured Flavobacteriales bacterium | reverse complement strand
CATTTGAGGCGAAAGCCTGACCTCCGCATCATAGCCGTCGCGCGGAGCCAACAGTCGAAGCACGGACGGACGAGCAAAAGCCAAGGCCACCGTCGCCGCAGCATGCAGTCCGCCGGAATCGCCGAACATGTCTATCGTCAATCCAGTCAAGAACGCCAACGTCAACAAGAGGGCATTCGGAATCTCCACCGGCAGCAGCAGAATGAAAAGCGGGTACACATAAGGATTCACAAACCCGCCCCATTGGATGTGGTTGAGTACGATCACCTGAACCAAAATCAGGAAGAGGAACCGTACGGCGTGCTGGGCGATTTTAACGATCATCGGTCTGTTTCTTCTCGATTTCCTGTTGCTCTTCTTTCATCAGATTGTCTACAATATAGACGTGGGCCAGACTTCCGAAGGAGGTAGATAAACGTACCCGAACCTCCTGAAAATTGTTCCCGGTAGCAGAATTAACGTAATCAATCACGCCAATCATGACACCTTCCGGGAATATGGCAGAGAAATTAGAGGTGACAATCGTATCTCCTTTGGCCAGCGGAACGTGTTTGGCGATATCTTTCAAGGTGCCGGTACGGGCATCATACCCTTCCCAAACCATGGAGCCGATAAAACCGTTTTTCTTGACACGGGCACTGATTCTTGAATCCTTGTGAAGGAAAGAGATGACCGAGCAATAATGATCAGACACGTCTTTCACGATACCCACCAATCCGTTGTCTGTGATCACACCCATCTCCGGCTTCACACCCTGAATCGCGCCCCGATCCAACGTCAGGTAATTGTTCCTTCGATTGACGGAATTGTTCACCACCCGGGCTACCATGAAGCGGTATTGCTGGTGGTGCAGGGTATCGTTCACCAACTGACGGTTCACGCTGTCGATGTAAGCCGTTCCGGGAAGGATGCTCTTCAGGGCAGCGTTCTGCCTGGCCAAGGCTTGGTTCGTTTCTCGGAGGTTGATATAACCGGCGACCGAGCTGACTACCGAATTGATTCTGGCCGCCACGCGGTTGGTGGAATTCACCAGACTAGCCTGATGAAAATTACTATTCTGCGAAACGAGATAAAGCGAAAAAACCTCGAGCAATAGGAAATACAGGAAGAAATTGTATTTCCAAAGGAATAGAAGGAGGTTACGCATGAAGTATGTCCGTAGCCGGTGGGTAGATTTTCGTGCTGCACAAAAATAGGCAGTACGGGCCATCTACAGTCCCGAACGAGCATAAAAATCATCAATGAAAACGCTGCGTGGAAGACAGCGCTGGGGAGTTGCAAACCTATCGGTGTTGACAGGCGCCGATCAGGGGATCAGGAACTTGAATCGGTCGATGTTCTTCAGGGCGATTCCGGTTCCGCGAACGACGGCCCGAAGCGGGTCTTCCGCTACGTGAACCGGCAGCTTGGTCTTTCTGGAAATGCGCTGGTCAAGGCCACGGAGGAGAGCACCTCCGCCGGTCAGGTAAATACCAGTGCGGTAAATGTCGGCTGACAATTCCGGAGGAGTCATTTCCAACGCCTTGAGGATAGCCTCCTCGATCTTGGAAATGGATTTATCCAAAGCATGAGCGATTTCCGAGTAGCTGACGGTGATCTCCTTAGGAATTCCCGTCATCAAGTCACGGCCGTGTACTGCAAAATCGGAAGGCGGATTATCCAATTCAGGCAAAGCAGAGCCGACCTGAATCTTGATCTGTTCGGCCGAACGCTCACCGATCATGATGTTGTGCTGGCGACGCATGTAGTCCCAAATATCATTCGTGAACACGTCACCGGCAACGCGGATAGACTGATCACAGACAATACCGCCCAGTGCGATAACGGCAATCTCACTGGTACCGCCACCGATATCAATGATCATGTTACCCATGGGCTCCTCGACATCGATACCGATACCGATGGCAGCAGCCATGGGCTCGTGGATGAGATAGACTTCCTTGGCCCCGGCATGCTCGGCAGAGTCACGAACGGCACGTTTTTCCACCTCCGTGATTCCGGAAGGGATACAGATGACCATCTTCAGCGAAGGCTGGAACAGACGAGGACCGGGATTTATCATTCGGATCATCCCGCGGATCATGTGCTCGGCGGCATCGAAGTCGGCGATTACGCCATCTTTCAACGGCCTGACTGTTTTGATGTTCTCGTGGGTCTTGCCGTGCATCATCATGGCCTGCTTTCCTACCGCGATCACTTTGCCGTTCGTACGGTCGATAGCTACGATAGAGGGCTCATCCACCACTACTTTGTCGTTGTGGATGATCAGTGTGTTGGCCGTGCCCAAGTCGATAGCGATCTCTTGGGTTAGGAAGTCAAAAAGTCCCATGATGGAGTGACATTAGAAGGGATGAATACCTGTGATTAACAGCATCTATACGACAAATCGCGCAACAGGTTATAGGTCAAGCCCACTTCGCTGCGTCGCAAGATAAACCGAGAAATCAGTGTTTGAAATGACGGACTCCGGTGGTGACCATGGCCATTCCGAGCCGATCGGCGGCGTCTATCGAATCTTGGTCTTTTACGGAGCCACCGGGTTGGATGACCGTAGAGATACCCGCCGAATGAGCGATTTCCACGCAATCCGGAAATGGGAAAAACGCATCGCTGGCCATGACGGCCCCCGTCAGATCGAAACCGAATCGAGTGGCTTTGGCGATGGCTTGCTGCAAGGCATCCACGCGGGAAGTCTGTCCGGTACCGCTGGCTAAAAGCTGCCCGCCCTTGGCCAAGACGATGGCGTTGCTTTTGGTGTGTTTTACCAGACGAACAGCAAAGGCAAGGTCATTCATTTCCGCCTCAGAAGGAGACTTCTTGGTAACCGTTTTCATATCCTGTTTCGATTCCGTACTGACATCACGGTCCTGAACCACCACACCGTGCAGTAGACTGCGGAATTGCTGTTTAGGCAAGGCTACGTTCTTATTGATGAGGATGATGCGGTTCTTTTTCTGTTTCAGGATTTCCAACGCCTCGGGCGAATACGCGGGAGCAATGCAAACCTCGAAGAAAAGTTCGTTCATCCGTTCAGCGACATCGGCCTCCACCGTGCGGTTGGTCACCAAAATACCACCGAAAGCAGAAACCGGATCACCGGCCAGGGCATCATTCCAAGCTTGCAGCAACTCGGAGCGAGTGGCAACACCGCACGCATTGTTGTGTTTGAGAATGGCGAAGGTGGGCTCGGAAAAATCAGCGATGAGCTGCATCGCAGCCTCGATATCCAACAGGTTGTTATAGGAAATCTCTTTGCCGTGTAACTGTACGATCGCATCGGAAAGTGTACCGAAGAAAGCACCCTGCTGATGCGGATTCTCTCCGTACCGGAGCGGTGTCGATCCCTGAAAGTCGGCCTTGAAGGCCTGCACCGTATTGGTCTTGTTGAAGTACGAAAAAATAGCGGCATCGTAATGGGAAGAGACATTAAAGGCATGAGCAGCCAAGGCACGACGGTCCTCCAGCGTACTGTAACCCTTACGCTGGTCCAACAAGGCATCCAGGTCGGAATAGTTGGCCCGAGAAGGGACAATGATGACGTCGCGGAAATTCTTGGCCGCAGCACGGATGAGCGAGATCCCTCCGATATCGATCTTTTCGATCACGTCGTGTTCTTCCGCCCCGGAAGCGACCGTCGCCTCGAACGGATAGAGATCGACAATAACCAGATCCAAGGTGGGTATCTGATAGCGTTCCAGCTCCTCCACATCTCCGGAATTCTCCCGTCGACT
>CAYWDY010000067.1:7635-10953 GCA_964455985.1 uncultured Flavobacteriales bacterium | reverse complement strand
CCTGCCGGCAGATCCTACATACGGGGTTTCAAGCGTGGTGGTGTCCGGATTGGTTTCGTAGTTGATGAAGGATTGTGGGGCGACTTCAACGAGCGTCGTATTATCGCTGCTTAAGCTGTTGGTAATGACTTTTCCATTGGTGATCACTTTTCCGTTGGTGATCACCTTTCCGTTGGTGATGACTTTCCCGCTGGCAATCATGGCCAAGCCGGACAAGTCCGCATTGGTGATCACTTTGCCATTGGTGATCACTTTGCCATTCACGAATCCCAAAACATCGGAAATGATTGACTCGTGTTCGATTACAAGATTGCTCAGGAAACTGTCGCGTTCAGCGATTGGAATATTGGTCTCGTCGTAATCATACTGGAAGTGTATGTTTCCGATCAGGTCTCCATACGTGAGTGTGGTGTCTTTCGGTGTAATCACCAGCGGCATCGGGTCGATGAACAGGATACCGTTATTGTAGAAATAGTCGAAGTTGTCAAACAAGTCGGCGTTGGCTGTATCCGTCGGGTCCAAGGTGTTGGAAGGCTGGATGTAATAGGCCCCGACGTCGCTGCTTGACATCGCCGGACAGTCGTAGATGATGCCATCGAGACCCAGGTCAGACAGGGTGTAGCTGGTGCTGGCGAGAGGATTGCCATCGACCGTGACTGTACACGTAAAGGCCGGCAGTGATTCGCCGTATTTCTTGCGCTGGTTGTTGGCAGTTACTACGACCTGGCTGCGGGTAGAAGGGAAGAAGAATAGTTTGTTGGAATAGCCCCCATCCTCGCCGGAGAGCGTAGAAGGCGGATTGTACACTTGTACCGGAGGATTTCCAGTGAATGTAGGAACCGTAGCGACCAGATGTGTATCGTTTACAAAAACGGTGGGTACGGAGATTTCTCTCAATTTCACTTCCGAGTTGGCTGTGAAATAACTTCCGTAAACATCCACGGTAATCGTTGCGGTTCCCGGAACGATGGTGGCATCGTTAGGAACAAGGGAGTTGGCTATGGGAGCGGAGGTGGCAAAGGTGCGGATGGCTTCATCCGCACGGATAAGTCCGAAACCGCTTTGGTGGTCAAAACCGACGGTGCCCATATCAAGCGCCGTATTTCTCAGGATGGTTCGAACACTGTCTGTGCTCAACGATCCGCCGAAATATTTCTGGTGGGCGGATTGCAGCAGTGCAGCAACCGCAGCGGCGTGTGGAGCAGCGGCAGATGTTCCGTAGAAGTTGGGGATTCCGTCCATTTCCAAATCTTTGGATCCGAAATTGACGGAGGTGTTGACGCCACTCGGAGCGGTGAAGTCTGGTTTCAGACGTGTCAGGCCGTCAACCGGTACGCCACCTACCGAAGTATAGCTGGAGGCAGTGGGCGGGTTGACACCGTAATCAGGTGTATTGGTATAAAGGCAGGCGCCGACAGCCATCGCACCTTCGGCATTCGCTTGTCCTACCAAGGTGCTACCGCCACTCAGGTATTCATCCATCGTCAGTGTGCCCCGGAAAACGATATACTTGAAACGGACAGGATCGGGATCGATGGACCAGGTGCGACCGATCATAATATTGGCCACTGTCGGATAACTTCCTGTAACGGTGAACGGAAGGATTTCAATGGGGTCACCCCAGTTGTTTTTTCGGTTGTAGCCGAACAGCGGATTGCCGCTCTGGTCGAGCAGGTAAATATCAAGGTCGTTGATCGCACCCGGCAGTTGTCCGAGCGAGTAGAACGGATCGTCCCATTGCAACACGATCGTATAAGCGCCTGGTTGGAGTGTTACCTGTTGCTTGAAGTCTCCCGTTCCAAAATCATGTACCGTCCCTGAGTAGCCTGCTGGAGCTGCGATTGGGTTGTAGATTGCTTCGTACGAGAAGTTGCCATCGATGCTGATTCCCCGGTTGATCAGCAAGGAGCCAGCGTACCGTCGGTAAAGAACGGCTCCGTGACGTAACTGATGTCGTCCACAATGATATCACATCCGGCATCCACGAGTTCCTGAATACCTTCGGCCATATCCCCCGAGCTGATGAAGCCGGTTCTGAAAGCCAATTGAGCCTTAGGCGCGATGTCATGCACGATTTGTAACATGGCTCTGCCTTCATCAGCCTTCGATGCGTAGGGCAGGTCTTTGAGTACCTCCACCGGATACGGGTTGAGAGTGTTTCCGGAACCTCCTGGAAGATCGCCGTTGGTGATATCAATAGCCGCCTTGTTGCCGGGACTCTTGTTGTAGGAATCCGAAATCACGCCCACTTTGATTCCTTCGCCGTCCACATTGAACAATCGGCGGGCATAGCCGCCACGAATGGCCGAATCGCCGCCCGTCTCAATCAGACCCGTATTGTTGATGGGAGAAATGTAGGGGCGCACGTAATTGATGATATTGAATCGTCCGGAAATCGGTAACAGCCGTGTAAGGTTCGCGATAGGTATGGTTCCGGTAATGATCAGCGTAGAGTCGCCGTTATCTACAAGATCCGTCATGCCGTACGTGGTGTCGGTGAGAATATAAAGCAAGGTGTCATACCGGTTTTCGTTAGCGATCACTTCGATACGAACGCGATCGTTAGATACCAAAGAATACACCGTTGAATCTACATTGGCAGGATCAACGGTTCCATTGGTCGAATCCGCAGATTCATACAAGGAAGTGAGCTCGGCTCCCAATGCGGTATTAACCTTTCCACTATCCGGAGGAGTAACGGTTGCAGTTATACATTGATATTCGGTTAGGATGGCGCTGGCACTGATATAGCATCCGTTCGAATCGACGACGACATAGCTGTATGTTCCTGCTGTTAAGTTCGTCGTGTCGGATCCGTAGAAGGTGAAGGGGGGGGTCCCACCCACGACTTCCCGGGAAACTGCTCCGAGGGCTGAAATGCAAACGCCCTGACTGTCTGGCGTGACAACCAAACTTAATGGGTTTATTACCGAAACCGTTATGGGTACTGTATCGCTATTACATCCAACAGAGTCACTGACGAAATAGGAGTATTCACCCTCCGTAAGGCCGTAGTAAGAACCTTGTCCGTTCACCTGAGAAGCGGTCGGTGTTATCAGGGTAAATAGATAAGGAGTGAAGACGGTAGGCCCATCACCTGAATACGGTGTACCACCGCCGGCATCAATGATTTGCACCAATCCGTTGCTGTAGCCAGTACAAGTTGGAGGGGTGATTGACGCAACGCCAGAATATAAGGATGGATTTGTACTAGTCAGTTCTTGGGAGATACTCGCCGGACAACCGGCGGTGTCGCGTACTAACGCGGAATAATAGCCCGCCGGGATACCCGTCAGGACAAGACTGTTTGTCGTAATG
>CAYWDY010000067.1:0-7625 GCA_964455985.1 uncultured Flavobacteriales bacterium | reverse complement strand
CTTACCTGGGCATCCACCGACCACTCGGCAGTGTAAAAGCCAAGGCCTCCGGTGGCGCTTATGGATAACGCACCAGTGTATGAATTGCTGCAAAATGGACTCGCTGTGATATAACTCGTCGCATCTACGTTGTAGATGGTGATGTCTTGCCCGTTATCTGTAACAAAGGCGTTACCATTGGACAAGATCACTCGGATGCGGTAGTGATATCCTTCTGGTACGTAGGAAGGGATGCGACAGGTTATGATGGTGTCAGCGGTGGTGTTGATGTTGTTGGTGTTGTTCAGCTGGTTGGAGGCCAGCTGAGCACCGATACTTCCAATCGTTGTCGGCTGCGAAAAACTTCCGCTGGAATCGCTAAGCTCGGCGATGAACAGGTTGCCCCCCGTGACCGTTAGGTTCGAGTAAAAAGAGACTTGGAAGTCCTCGGAGCCGGGTTGGAAAGCGATGCCTCCTCCACTATTTGAAAAATCATCCGTCGCACAAAAGGCGTTAGGTGTAAGGTGGGTAATCACCGTGTCCACCTGGGCGTCGGCTTTAATACCTAAAAGCAACAGGAAGCAGAAGCTCAAAAACAGGATGTACGATCTGGATCTTTTCTGGGAAACCTGGGTAGTGTTTTTCATGACTTGTTTTCGTTGGGGCATGCGGGTTCAGGCGGTGATTAAAAACCGCTGAATACTTGGAAATCTACTAAAATTCAATGAATTAGCCAGCCTATCCGGAGTTTTCCTCGCGGTTAATTTGGTCAACGTGCCCTATGACTTGGTAAGCGAATTTACTGGCGTGTGAAAGCTGGAATTCAATTCCTGTAATTCTCGAACTGCAGCGGAAGTCCGATAGCTTCTTTCTCCAGCATCGCGATCACGTCTTGCAGGTCATCGATCTTCTTTCCAGTCACCCGAACCTGCTCCTCCATGATGGAAGCCTGGACTTTCTTTCCGCTATCCTTGATGATCTTCACGATCTTCTTGGCGGTATCCTTATCGATGCCTTGCTTGACCTTGATGTCCTTCTTGACCATGCTGCCGGATGCATAAAGCTCCTTGCCGAAATCCAGGCAAGAACTTGATAAGGACTGTTTGGTCATGCGGCCGATGATGATGTCCTCCACCGATTTAAGGCGCATATCGTTCTCCGTCACAATGTGAATCATCATCGTTTTCTTGTCCAGTTCAACGGAGGTCTTCGATCCGTGGAAGTCGAAACGATTGGCCAGTTCTTTGGTAGCGACATTGATGGCATTGTCCAATCGCTGCAGGTCGGTTTTGGATACGATATCGAACGATGGCATAGGGCAGGACTTTCGGTAAAAATAACAATTCCCACGGTGAAACGGTACGTAAAAATTCATTTAGGAGTATGCGTTGAATCGGGTTTTCGCTGAATCTTTCTGACGTATCTTTACTAGGATGAAATCAATCTCCGGACTCTGTAATCTTGCTCGTTGGTTCTGGTTTTTTGCCGGACCCGTTATTCTTACCATGCCAGTTCTAGGGCAAGGACTCTTTATCAGACAAGATACCGTGACAGTACTACAGCAAGGAAACCCCTTGCCCAATGCATGGGCAGGCGGATTGAATTTCCCCCTGTTCAGTTCGGTTGATCTCAACGGCGACGGACGAAAGGACCTTGTCGCCTACGACCGGGTGAACTCCCGCCTTACGTGTTATACCAACGACGGCTCTCCTTCCACGAATGCATGGCGCTATGCGCCGCAATACGTGGAAGATTTCCCGCGCATCAACCGGTGGTTGCTTATGTACGATTACAATTGCGACGGGAAAGAAGACATCTTCACGATATCATCGCAATTTCCTTCCTGCATCGCCTGCTACCGGAACGATTACACCCCTGGAACCGGACTGCGCTTCACGTTAGTCGACGATATCATCGAAGAGACCTTTTCGACCCAAGTATTTCCGGTGTTCGCTTCCGGAGTGCTGATACCTGCGCTGGAAGATATCGACGGTGACGGCGATATGGATATTCTCGGGTATAATTCCATTCCTGACGGCCGTGTCATCTGGCACAAGAACCAATCTATTGAGCTCTATGGCGTGTGTGATTCCTTGGCTTTCTCTTACGCCGATGCGTGTTGGGGAAATTTCGCCTTGCAAATCGGCGGTGCCAACGAAGTAGGCTGTTTCGGTTGCACCTGCCGAGGTTCTCAAAATCCGCGTGTGAACGAGGGGATAGAACCGGTGAACGAACCTGCACGTCGTGATGATACGGTCACCAGTATTTTTCTGATTGATCTGGACGGAGATATCGATAAGGATCTCCTCATCGGTGATATCTCCGCATTGACCACCTTGATGGTACACAACGGTGGTTCCCCGGCTGTAGCAGCCATGGATTCCCAGGATGTCAATTTTCCCAACTATGACATCCCCGCCGTTTTCAACGGATTCCATTACCACGCTTCCTTGGATGTCGATAACGATGGATTGAAGGATCTGATCGTTTCACCCAATGAATATGAAAACCGGAATGCCCAATGGGTGTATAAGAACACCGGTTCGTCGACGGCTCCTTCGTATCATTTTTTTGGAACGGAGTTTCTTTCCGAGGGTATGATCGAAGTTGGAGAGAACGCTGCGCCTGTGGTCGTGGATATCGATGGCGACGGCTTGAAGGACATCATGATGGCCGGATCGGTATATGATACGGCTGCATCCTATTACGCCACCAGTCTGTTCTATTTTCGTAACGTAGGCACGACAACTGCTCCTCGTTTCAGCTTGGTGAATGAGGACTTCGCCGGTCTACGTTCCTTCGTGTACAATTCAACCATTTACCCGGCATTCGGTGATCTCGACAACGACGGTGATCTCGATATGTTGCTGGGTACAGAAGACGGTAAAATCCAACTCTTCCAGAACAACGCATCCACCTACCAGTTGGCTGTCCCCAATTACATGGGTATTGATGTAGGAAACAACTGCACGCCGCAATTGGTTGATATCGATCGTGACGGAAAGTTGGATCTGATCGCAGGGGAGAAGAATGGATTCATCAACTTCTTCAAGAATACGGGAACAGCTTCGAGTGCGATGTTCGCCAATGTTCCCACGGAAGATACGTTGGGCGGAATCGTATTGCAGTCACCCGGATTCACGGACGGTTATTCTGTCCCCTTTTTGTACGACAGCGCCGGGGTTTATCGATTGGCGGCTTCCAACATGGCCGGTAACGTCTACTTCTATGGGAACATCGACGGGAACATATTGGGTCGATACACTTTGTTGGACTCTTTGTACGACAAGGCCGAATCCAACCGTATTCGCTTTAATGTATCCGTGGGAGGTGGTGATCTAAATAATGACGGGTTCTGTGACCTGGTTCTTGGTCAATCTGCAGGCGGAGCCCAACTGTGGTATCAGGATGACGGCACCGTGGGAATCCTTGAGCCGGATGAAAATCTTTCCTTAGCCTTATACCCTAATCCGGCAGACCGGTCGTTTGCGTTGCAAATTTCCGGTGATAAACCAGGAACAGCGTTAGTGGAAATATGGGATTCGCAAGGTCGGATGGTGCGTCAGATGCGTTCCAACCACTCGACGTGGTTGATGGATACCTCCGATTTGTCGGAGGGCATATATCTCGTTCGCGCGCAACGCGGACTGACGGCAAGAACGCAACGCCTGATCGTCCGCCACGATTGATTATTTCTTACCAGTGGGCACGAAGCGCATGGCTCCGGAATTGAGGCAGTAGCGCAAGCCTGTAGGCGGCGGTCCGTCCGGAAATACGTGTCCCAAATGCGCCCCGCAACGTCCGCAGGTGATTTCGGTCCGTATCATGCCGTGGCTCTTATCCAGATTTTCCTTGACATTCTCTTTTTTGACCGTCTGAAAAAAACTGGGCCAGCCGCAGCCGCTCTCGAATTTGGTGTCCGACAAGAAAAGCGGTAACCCGCAACAGACGCACTCGTAGGTTCCCGTTTCATGAAAGTCCCAGTATTCTCCGGTGAAGGCACGCTCCGTACCTTTTTCTTGGGTGATATACCACTGCTCAGCAGTCAGTCTTTTTTTCAAATCTTCTTTGGTGGGAAGGCTGTCATTCATGATACGAGTTGGAGTTGTAGTTTTTTCTTTCGGCTGACCGCAAGCATTCAGGAATACGAAGAGGGCCAGGCCGTAGGTGATGGCTAATTTAGTCATGTCTGTATAACGAATCCCTCTGCGGGTGAATTGAGCTAGTAACACTCCTTAACAATCTGTTCTCGCAAAGGTTTGACGCCTTACTTGGTTTTCTATTCATTGAAGAGCAGGCATCAAAAAAAACGAGAGGCTGACATGGAATGCCAGCCTCTGCGCCAGGGGCCTTGCTGCCGGTGAAAAGACGACAAGGGCCTAAAGGGATGAATCAGTTTACCGAAGCGCGGATGATGTTCAACGCGCCACCTGCCTTGAACCACTCGATCTGGTTCTCGTTGTACGTGTGATTCACGGAGATGGACTCGCTGGTCTTATCCGCATGGTGAATGACTAGCGTCAACGGAGTACCGGGTGCAAATGTCTGCAGTCCGGTGATGTCAAACGTGTCGTCTTCACGGATCTTGTCGTAGTCTGCCGGATTCGCAAAAGTCAAGGCGAGCATGCCTTGTTTTTTGAGATTCGTCTCGTGGATGCGGGCGAACGACTTGACCAGCACAGCACGTACACCCAGGTGCCGTGGCTCCATGGCAGCATGTTCACGGGAAGAGCCTTCACCGTAGTTTTCATCGCCTACGACCAGTGATCCCACTCCGGCTTTCTTGTACGCACGCTGTACGGCAGGCACTTCGCCGTACGAACCGTCCAATTGATTTTTCACGGCATTGGCTTTGTCGTTGAAGAAGTTCGTGGCTCCGGTCAGCATGTTGTTGCTGATGTTGTCCAGGTGTCCACGGTATTTCAACCATTTGCCCGCCGGGGAGATGTGGTCGGTGGTGCATTTGCCTTTCGCCTTGATCAACAGGCGGAGGTTTGTGAGGTCAGTGCCTTCCCAAGCTGCGAACGGATCCAACAGCTGAAGTCGATCGCTGGAAGGAGCTACATTGACATTTACTTTCGAACCGTCTGCGGCCGGAGCCTGATAGCCGTTATCATCCACGGCGAAACCTTTGGATGGCAGTTCATCACCGCTGGGTGGATCAAGCTTGACGGCTTTTCCCTCTGCGTTAATCAAAGTGTCGGTAAGCGGATTGAAGGTCAAGTCGCCAGCCAGAGCCAGAGCAGTCACCATTTCGGGTGAAGCCACAAACGCATACGTGTTGGGGTTGCTGTCCTGACGGGCTTTGAAATTCCGGTTGAACGAATGGACAATGGTGTTCTTCTCTTGCTTCTCAGCACCGGCACGTGCCCACATGCCAATGCAAGGACCGCACGCGTTGGCGAATACTTTGGCGCCGATTTTTTCGAACGTGTCAATGAAGCCGTCACGGTCGATGGTGTAACGAACCAGTTCGGATCCCGGCGTAATGGTGAATTCTGCCTTGGGTGTCAATTTCTTTTCGACGGCTTGGCGAGCCAGAGATACCGCACGGGAAATGTCTTCGTAGGAAGAGTTGGTGCAGGAGCCGATAAGACCGACTTCCACTTGTCTGGGCCAGCCGTTCTTTGCTGCTACTTCTTTCATCTGACTGATCGGTGTGGCCAGGTCAGGGGAGAAGGGGCCGTTGACATATGGCTCCAGCTCATCCAGGTTGATGTCGATGACTTGATCGAAATATTTTTCAGGGTGCGCATAGGCTTCCGCGTCGCCCGTAAGGTGCTCGCGAACGGTATTGGCCAGATCGGCCACATCGGCGCGACTCGTGGAACGCAGGTAGCGCTCCATGCTGTCGTCATAGCCGAATGTCGAGGTAGTAGCACCGATCTCAGCACCCATGTTGCAAATCGTTCCTTTTCCAGTGCAACTCATGTTGACGGCTCCTTCGCCGAAATATTCTACGATGGCTCCGGTGCCGCCTTTTACGGTGAGAAGTCCGGCCACTTTGAGTATGACATCTTTAGCGCTGGTCCAACCGTTCAAGCGACCGGTCAGTCGTACGCCGATCAGTTTGGGCCATTTCAACTCCCAAGGAAGTCCGGCCATGACATCACACGCGTCAGCACCACCCACACCAATGGCTACCATGCCTAATCCGCCAGCGTTTACCGTGTGTGAATCCGTGCCGATCATCATGCCTCCGGGGAAGGCGTAATTCTCCAATACCACTTGGTGAATGATGCCGGCTCCGGGCTTCCAGAAACCGATTCCGTACTTGTTGGAGACAGAGCTGAGGAAATTATAGACTTCTTCGTTTTCCTTTTCGGCGACTTGCAGGTCGTTTTCACTGCCGGTTTTGGCTGTGATAAGGTGGTCACAGTGAACCGTGGAAGGCACAGCGACTTGAGGTCTTCCCGCTTGCATGAACTGCAATAGGGCCATTTGCGCTGTGGCGTCTTGCATGGCCACGCGGTCGGGATGGAAATCCACGTACGATTTACCCCGCTCGTAAGCTTGCTTCGGGGACCCTTCGGCCAAATGGGCGTACAGGATTTTTTCGGTCAGCGTCAGGGGACGGCCCACCAGCTGGCGGGCGGTTTGGATACGTGAGCCCATACGTTCGTAGTGGGCACGGATCATGTCGAGGTCAAAAGCCATGATGGAATGGATTGAAATGGGTCGCAAAGGTAACGAATGACGATGTAAGCCGGAAAAGGGAGCTGACCCCATATTATCCGAAAATCTTACATCTGTCGGTTGGCAGCCTAATTCTTCGATTTCCGGCCCAGCGGCGGGGCTATCATGCGCCCATGGTTACACGTCCCTTGGAATCATCGGTCAGCCGGATTCAAAACCCTTTTTCACGGATCAGCCAGCAGCCTTATTGGGTAAAAGTCAGGCAGTTTTTGTGGATCGTTTTGTTTTACACCGGTCTTCTGACCGCTATTTGTTTGCTGGGCTGGATTACCAAGTCCGACATTATATTGTAAATAATTGTCAATCAAAGAACTGCGTGCAATTTGACGAGAGTCGGGCCGACCGGCCAGGAACTTGGAATTTCCCTGTTAAATTCTATCTTTGCACGCTCAAAATTCTAGTGAAATCGCTGTTTATTTAAATTAACCCAACCTCATGCAGAATAAAGGTGCCATTAAACTGTTCGCCATCCTATTGGCTGTCGTGTGCATTTACCAGCTTTCCTTCACGCTGGTCACCCGTAGCGTCGAAAAAGACGCTCACGAATATGCCAATGGAGACGTAGCTAAGGAGCGTGCCTATCTCGATTCCGTCGGCTCTCAAGAGGTGTATCCGGTACTCGGACTCACCTACAAAAAGTGCAAGGAATACGAGCTCAACCTGGGTCTTGACCTTAAGGGCGGTATGAACGTCACGTTGGAAGTCTCCCTCGTCGATCTGGTTCGTTCCATGGCTAACAACAGCAAAGACGCCACGTTCAACAAAGCGTTGGAGAATGCGGTAGCCGATCAGGCCAATAGCCAAAAGGATTTTGTGACCCTCTTCGTCGAGGACTTCCAAAAACTGGATCCCAACGCCAAACTGGCAGCCATCTTCGCCACGAAGGAACTGTCGGACCGTATCAATTTCAATTCTTCCAACGAGGAAGTAGCCAAGGTGATCAAGACCGA
>CAYWDY010000066.1:2848-10974 GCA_964455985.1 uncultured Flavobacteriales bacterium | reverse complement strand
CCTGCTTCTGGCGGATGTCGAAGAACAATTCATGCAGGACTCGGGCGGTTTGGGAGTCCAGGTTACCCGAAGGCTCATCGGCAAAGATGACGGACGGACGGTTGATCAGGGCTCGGGCCACGGCCACACGCTGTTGTTCACCACCGCTGAGCTCTGAAGGACGATGATTGGCTCGGGATTCAAGACCTAATTGAGTCAATAATTCCAAGGCACGTTGTTGGGCAACGGATCGGCTTTCACCGCCTATCAGGGCCGGCATCATTACGTTTTCCAGGGCGGTGAATTCGGGCAAGAGGTGGTGTGCCTGAAAGACAAAACCGATGTGGCGGTTCCGGAATCGGGTCAGTGCCGTTTCTGGCAATCCAGAAATATCCTTTCCGTCAAATGTGATGGTTCCGCTGTCTGGAGTATCCAGTGTCCCTAACAAATGCAGTAAGGTGCTCTTACCGGCACCGGAGGCTCCCACAATGGCTACGATTTCTCCCTGTTGAATAGTGAGGTCAATGTTCCGAAGAACACCCAACGATCCATACGATTTGTGGATTCCCGATGCCGTAATCATATCCTGTAAAAATAGGAAGGAATCGCTTACGGATTACGTCGATCCCGTCGGTGGGTCACTCGCTCGTAATCGAGGAAGTAAAGGGCCTTAACTGAAAAAGTTTCGGTTTGAGGCTCTCGCAGACTGCTGGTCAGATTTTCAATAAAAGGCCTCTGCGTATTGCTGCCGTCTTGATAAAGCTGGGCTTTATACGTAATGATGAATGAGCTACCCGGGGAGAAAATCCAGTTGAACACCACATCTGCGTTGAAATAATTGGTGTTGAAATCGGCATTGAACGGGTATGGCTGAGGATAATCGCTCAGGCTGCCGTCATCCTCCAGGTTGTAATACTGTTTATACGTTCCTTGGGACCAGTAATGACGACCGATAACGGAGAGGGAAAGATTAGGGTTGAATTGGTAGCTGGCGGTGACCCGGTTAATTACGGTTTGAATATCGCGCTGACCGAAAACCGGTTCACCATTCTGGTCGAAGGTGGCAAATCCTTGTCCGTTACGGATGAAAATCACGTCGCATTTCCAGCGCATGAATAGATGGTCGTTGAACCGGATCATGGGTTCCAGAAAAGCCCCTTGTTCATGCATGGATATGTCTTTCGACCAGTTGACATAGTAGCCGTAATTGAAAGCCAAGGGACGGTTGTAATTGGTCGAACAGTCGAAACTCAGGCCCGAATTCGACGGCGTACGGTAATACCTTCCATCTACGCGAGGCTCAAACCAATCCCGGCCCTCGACAGCCATGTTGAAGTAATTGGTCGAGAACGACCAGTTGTTATTGAAAAGAAGGAACATGTTACCGCCGAATCCGAAAGATGTCAACTCGTTGTTGCGGCTCCAGCGCCCGGAACGGTCTATCCATCCGTTAATCGTACCGAATCGGAAAATAGTCCAGAACGGATTGAATTTGGTATAACTGCCGTACAGGTTAGCGGTGCTGTAATCGTTGATGAAAATATAGCCCAAGTCGTTCTTGTCGAAATTTCTATCGCCGAATTCAAAGACAGAACCGTATTGCCATTCTCCGCTGATTTTCTCCAGGTTCATGCTGAACTGTCGTCCGGTCTTTCGGGTTTTATTGTCGTTGGAATCTACTTCCGTATACTCCCAAATATCGCTTTGCGCATATCGGCTAGTCAGTCGAAGCGAGTGAACTTTGTTTTCCAGGGCGAAGCCGCCGGAGTACACATTGGCATCGCGCCACGAGCCATCCCGCATCGTATTCGTGTTCACGAACCAAACTCGGGAGTTGTTTTTGAGCAGCTGATCCAGAACGAAAATGGAGTAATTGGTAAGTGGTTCGGTCAATATTTTACGTTCACTACCGGCGGCACTTCTAGCCGTTGCATAGGTGTTTCCCGTAACTGCATTGATGATACCGATGCCTAATCCGCCGTTCGTTCGTCCACTAACCTTGGCACAATTGATCAATCGGGAGGTGTTAGGATTGCGCACCAACTCCTCGCCCGGTTGCAAGGAATCCGAAACGCTATAGAAAAGCTCAGGGGTGCGACCGATACGTCGGGAGTAGAATAACTTGCCCGTTTCAAAGAGCGAAGTTCCTTCTTTGAAGAAAGGGCGGTTTTCGTCGAAAATCTGTTCGAACGCCGTGAGGTTTTTGATTTTGTTGTCCGATTGCACCTGAGTGAAATCGGGTAGCAGGGTGACATCGAGGGTGAAACTTTCGTTCATGCCCAGTTTCAAGTCGGCACCTCCGCCGTAAGAGTAGGAGTTTTCAAAATGATCCAACTCCTCGTTGGTATTGTAGATAGGTTCGTTCTGATCCGTGAAGGCAAGGTATGGTGTGAGGGATAAACGGACAGGTGGGTGAAGGTCATTGAGGCCGGTCAGAGTTCCCCAATCGATCATGGGATTACGAAGGTCTTTTCGAACCGGACTCCATTGGTCGTATTCTCGGTTGCGTCGGATCAGTCGGGAAAACTGTAACCCCCAGGTTTGGTTTTCTTCCTCCGGAAACCGGATGGCGGAGTAGGGGATTCGTATTTCAGCCACCCAGCCGCTGTCGGTGAGTCGGGTAGAGCTCTCCCAAACGGCATCGAAGGAAGGATCCATGTTGAACATATCACCTTGAACCCCGGAGCAGGAAAGGTCGAATACATAACCCTCCTGCCGCTTGTTGTAGGTGTCCAGCCCGATCCGAAAACCATCGGCATTCAAGTCCATGACATCGTCTCTTTTCCCAAGCTGATGAAGAATGCTGTCGGGATGCGTGTCGAACATGACTGCCCCGATATAGAGGGAGGTGTTGTCGTATATCAGCCGGACTTCGGTCCGTTGGGTCACCGGAGCATTTTGGACCGGTTCGTTCTGGATAAAATCACCGGCGACAGAGGCGTTGCGCCAGTCTGCCTCATCGAGGCGTCCATCGATACGGATGCGGTTGTTGGTCCGTTGAGTGGTATAGACACGGTCTGTCGCCCTTGCAACGAGTGAAAGGACTACCAATCCGGATAGAAGAAGACGTGTTTTCACGAGTAAACAAAGGTATTGGTCGATCCCGCATTATGCTGATCTTTGAGAATCAATTTCTGAACATGGATTTCCCGGAAAAATCAACATTGCCCGAATACTATCAGGGGTATTATGCTTACAAAAACTCGGATGACCTATATGAATCGTTGAACGATCAGTTGAAAAAGTGGTCTTTCCTAGCCAGGCTGCCGGAAGATCGTCAAGTATTTGCGTATGCTGCTGGGAAATGGACGGTGCGCGAAGTAATAGGACATTTGATCGATACGGAGCGGATCTTTTCGTATCGAATTCTTCGGATGGCACGACGGGATAGTACGCCGCTTCCCGGCTTTGATGAAAATGCTTACGCCTTAGCGGCCCCGCATAGAAACATCAGCTCGGCGGAGTTAATGGAAGAATGGCATGTAGTTCGGGCCGGCTTATTGGCGGTTTTGAAATACCTTGCCGATGACGCTTTGGATGCGACTGGAACTGCCAATGGCATAACCGTAAGTCCGCGGAAACTGGCGTTTATGGTTTATGCGCATGCCGAGCATCACGTGAGCGTATTGCAGGAACGGTATAGGGTTGAACCTTAAACTTTGAACTTTGAACTTTGAACTTTGAACCTTGAACCTTGAACCTTGAACTATTCACTTTTTTCTTCCCCCTTTACCCTCAACCGCATAAAATCGCTACTTTTGTGGCCGTCTGAAAAAGACTGATTTCACCCTAAAAAACAACTCTTTCCATGAATATCCACGAATATCAGGGCAAACAGATTCTCAAATCGTTTGGTGTAGGCATTCAAGAGGGCATTGTTGCCGATACGGCCGATCAGGCGGTGTCCGCGGCCCAGCAACTCACGCAACAGACCGGCACCCAATGGTGGGTTGTCAAGGCTCAGATCCATGCCGGGGGCCGTGGTAAAGGCGGCGGCGTGAAGCTCGCCAAATCCCTTGATGAGGTCAAAGAAAAAGCCAGCCAGATCATCGGCATGAACCTCGTGACCCCGCAGACCGGTCCTCAAGGAAAGAAAGTCAATAAAGTCCTCATCGCTCAGGATGTATACTATCCCGGTCCTAACCCCACCAAGGAATTCTACATGAGCGTCCTGCTTAATCGTCAAACCGGTCGAAACATAATCATGTATTCCACCGAAGGCGGCATGAATATCGAAGAGGTGGCGGCTAAAACCCCGCACCTCATCTTCAAGGAAGAGATCGATCCGTCCACCGGGCTGCAAGGTTTCCAGGCCCGGAAGATCGCCTTCAACCTCGGCCTGAGCGGTGAAGCCTTCAAGCAGATGACCAAGTTCGTCGCTTCCCTCTACAAAGCTTACGATTCCATCGATGCTTCCATGTTTGAAATCAATCCGGTCCTAAAGACCTCCGATGATAAGATCATTGCGGTTGATGCCAAGGTCAACTTCGACGACAACGGTCTTATCCGCCATTCGGATTACCTCGCCATGCGCGATGTTACCGAAGAGGATCCAACGGAAGTGGAAGCTGGTGAACACAACCTCAACTACGTGAAACTGGACGGTAACGTCGGTTGTATGGTCAACGGTGCCGGGCTCGCCATGGCTACCATGGACATGATCAAACTGTCGGGTGGCGAACCGGCTAACTTCCTCGATGTAGGCGGTACGGCCAACGCAGCCCGCGTCGAGCAAGCCTTTCGCATCATCCTGAAGGATCCGAACGTAAAGGCGATCCTCGTCAATATCTTCGGCGGTATCGTACGTTGCGACCGGGTGGCTCAAGGTATCGTAGATGCCTACAAGAATATCGGTGAAATCCCAGTTCCGATCATTGTTCGTTTGCAAGGCACCAACGCCGCCGAAGCGAAAAAGATCATCGATGAATCCGGCTTAAAGGTTAGCTCCGCTATCGAACTGAAAGAAGCCGCTGATTTGGTAAACAAAGTATTGTCGAAGTAATTCTTGCATGAAAGTCCTGTCGCACGACGAAGCGTTCCTCGCTGTCCCTGAGCCGGAAATGGCTTCCTATGAGAAAGCCCGTTACGTCATCCAGCAAGTTCCCTACGAACACACTTCTTCCTACCTGGAAGGTTCTGCCAAAGGTCCGGAAGCCATTGTTAAAGCGTCGCATTTCGTAGAGTTCTACGACGAAGAACTCGATCGCGAAACTTACAAATCGTGTGGTATCGCTACGTTACCCGAAATGGATTTTGCCGGGAAGGTGGACGAGGCTGCTGTGGCTTTCATCGACGAACAAACCACCCGCCTGATCAACGACGGCAAGTACGTGGTGTCACTCGGGGCGGAGCATACCGTCACCAATGGCTTTGTGCGCGCCCACGCCCGCAAGTTCAAGAACCTATCTGTCCTTCAGATCGATGCCCACTCGGACCTTCGATTGGAATACCACGGGAACTCGTACTCGCATGCCTCCGTCATGGCACGCATCCATGATCAGGGCCTGAACCTGGTTCAGATCGGTATCCGGGCGCAATGCAAGGAGGAAGCCGACCTCATCCGTTCTTCGGATCGTATTCATACCTATTATGCCCATCAGATTCGTCGACAGTCCGACTGGATGGAACGTGCCTTGGAAAATCTGACGGAGAATGTTTACCTCACTATTGATGCTGACGGATTCGATCCGTCTATCATGCCTGCGGTTGGTACAGCCGAGCCGAACGGACTCTTCTGGGTCGAGACGTTGGATTTCCTGAGAAAAGTTTTTGAAAAACGGAATGTCGTCGGCTTTGATATCGTAGAATGTGCTCCGATGGAAGGCAGTATTCTATCTGAATACACCTTGGCAAAACTGACCTACCGCCTCATCGGGTATAACGAAAGTCATAGGAAGTAATTACACAACGATCCATTTTGCACGCCATGAAGACGTTCAAAATCGATAACAAAGGCTCCCGCCAACTATTTTCTAACCGCATACTGGAGCAACTCACGCGTACCCACTTTGCGGTTCCGGTGACCTTATACTACCTGATTTCTGCAGCTTGCATTGTATATGCTGCCTGGTCTCCGGAAATACCGTTATTCTCCATTTGGTGGCTCTATCCGATGGGTTTGTTCTCTTTTACCTTGTTGGAATATTTTATCCATCGGTTTGTGTTTCACTTCCATGCTGAAACAGAGACGGAGGAGAAAATCCAGTATTACATGCATGGCATTCATCACGAATTCCCACGCGACAAAGACCGCCTGGTGATGCCACCCGTGATGTCAGTGGTTATAGCATCCGGATTCTTCGGGTTGTTCCGTTGGACTTTTGGATTGAATGGATGGGTGCTCTTTGGCGGTTTTATCGCCGGTTATTCCACGTATCTGGTCATCCATTACGCGCTTCATGCCATGAGGCCGCCGAATAACTTTCTACGCTACCTATGGACCCATCATGCCTTGCATCATTACGACAAGGATGGTGCTGCCTATGCCGTTTCAATGCCCTTGTGGGATAAGGTGTTCGGAACGATGCCCAAGTTGCCCAATGCCAGTTCACAGGTATCCTGATTTTCACCGTCTGCTTTGATCCAAACGTTGAACACAGCTCTGGCAGGCTGTGTTTTTTCATTCTCCTTATTCCGTATTTTTACTCATCATGAAAAAGATCCTGATCGCCAATCGTGGTGAGATTGCCATACGCGTCATGCGCTCAGCCCGGGAGATGGGCATCAAAACCGTAGCTGTTTATTCGGAAGCGGACCGCGAAGCCCTTCACGTACGCTACGCCGACGAAGCGGTTTGTATTGGCCCGCCGCCTTCCTCGCAAAGTTACTTGTTGATGGACCGGATTTTGGACGTCGCCCAGGAGACAGGTGCGGATGCTATCCACCCTGGCTATGGATTCCTGTCGGAGAATGCCACCTTTGCCGATAAGGTCAAGGAAGCGGGTTTGATTTTCATCGGTCCAACGGGTGATTCCATGCGGATGATGGGCAGCAAACTGGCGGCTAAAGCCACCGCTGAGAAACATAATATCCCCCTTGTTCCCGGAACAGCCAAAGCCATTGAAAGCGTCGAAGAGGGGAAAGCCATTGCCGCTAAAGTCGGTTATCCGTTATTGATCAAGGCCTCTGCCGGAGGTGGTGGACAGGGTATGCGTATCGTTCATGCGCCCGAAGAATTCGAAGAGCAGATGCGTCTCGCGGTTAGTGAAGCCATTTCTTCCTTTGGTGATGGCGCCGTTTTTATCGAACGGTATGTCGGTTCTCCGCGTCACATCGAAATTCAGGTGCTGGGTGACCATCACGGTAATGTCGTTCATCTTTTTGAGCGGGAATGCAGCATCCAACGTCGTCACCAGAAAGTAGTGGAAGAGGCTCCTTCCTCCGTGCTTACCCCTGAGATCCGTCAGCGGATGGGCGAATGCGCGGTGCGTGTAGCGAAAGCCTGTAATTACGTGGGAGCCGGTACTGTGGAATTCCTGTTGGATGATCGTTTGGACTTTTATTTCCTGGAAATGAATACGCGCCTGCAGGTGGAACATCCGGTCACCGAAAATATCACTGGCTTGGATCTTGTCAAGGAGCAGATCCGGGTGGCCCGAGGAGAGAAATTGTCCTTTACGCAGGAAGATCTTGCCATCAACGGGCACTCCATAGAAATTCGCGTATGTGCCGAAGATCCGACGAATAACTTCTTGCCCGATATCGGAAATCTGCGCACGTACCGTATTCCTCAAGGCCCCGGTGTACGCGTAGATGACGCCTATGAGGAAGGAATGGATATTCCGATCTATTACGATCCGATGATCGCCAAGCTGATCGTGCATGGCAGTAGTCGTGAAGAAGCCATCCAGCGCATGATTCGCGCCATTGATGACTATCATATTTCGGGTGTGAAGACGACCTTGGAATTCTGCAGGTTCGTTATGGAACACCCGGCCTTTACCGGCGGTCAGTTTGACACCCATTTTGTCAAGAATCATTTCAAGCCGGAAATGCTGCTCGCCACGGATCCGTCAGAGATGGAAGTCGCTGCTTACCTAGCTGTCCGATTACTTCGACAGCAACAAGTTCCAAGTGCCTCTGAAACGACATCATCAAGCGGCAGTGCCTGGAAAAATAATCGGCTTCGCTGAACGTTGAACCTAGGA
>CAYWDY010000066.1:1991-2838 GCA_964455985.1 uncultured Flavobacteriales bacterium | reverse complement strand
TGCGAAAGGACCTTTTCACCTACCATTCATCATAGAAGGCAACGATACCATTCCAGTGGTCAATCTCCCGGATGTCATCATCCTGGACACCAGTGATCCTGACTATTTGAAAAACCTTCAGGCGTATTACCGCTTGAGGTATAATGTCATCAAGGTTTACCCGTATGCCCGGTTAGCGGCCATCAAAGTGAACGAGATGAATCGTCGGATGGCTCTGATGAATTCGGACCGAGAACGTCGGAGGTATCGTAAGCAGGTGGAAGAGCAGGTACGAAAGGATTTTGAAGAACAGATCAAGCACCTGAGCATCAACCAGGGCAAGGTCTTGATAAAACTGATCGACCGGGAAACCGGTTCCACCTCTTATGAACTGATCAAGAGCTTGAAGGGATCTTTCAATGCCTTTTTCGCCCAAGGATTAGCGCGACTTTTCGGCCATGACCTCAAATCAGAATACGACCCACAAGGGGAAGATAAGACTATAGAGTCGATCGTTGTGCAGATCGAATCCGGTCGAATTACTTTTTGAATTTTTCCGCCACGACCAGTTCCTTAGAACCGGCTGTATACTGGTAGAATCCTTGACCGGATTTGGCGCCCAGTTGTCCGGCGGTAACCATGTTTACCAGTAGGGGACAAGGAGCATATTTAGGATTTCCAAAACCGTCATGCAACACGTTCAAAATGGAGAGGCATACATCCAGTCCGATGAAGTCAGCGAATTGCAACGGACCCATGGGGTGAGCCATACCCAGTTTCATCACCGTATCAATTTCTTCAACCCCAGCTGTGCCCTCGTACAAGGTGTAGATGGCTTCGTTGATCATGGGCATCAAGATTTTGTTGG
>CAYWDY010000066.1:0-1981 GCA_964455985.1 uncultured Flavobacteriales bacterium | reverse complement strand
GGTTGGCCACAAAGCCAGGGTAGTCGTTCACTTCAACCGGCACCTTCTCCAGTTTTTTCGAGATCTCAAAAATCTGTCGCGTGACCTCATCAGAGGTGGAGTAACCGCGGATTACCTCGACGAGTTTCATGACCGGTACCGGATTCATGAAGTGCATGCCGATAACTTGGGCTGGACGGCGGGTTTGAGCAGCTATTCTGGTAATGGAAATGGAGGAGGTGTTGGTAGCCAAAATGGCTCCGGAGGGAGCGTGTTCGTCCATGTCACGGAAGATCTTACACTTCAGATCAATGTTCTCGGTCGCAGCTTCTACGACCAGGTCAGCCTGTTTCACGCCATCGGCCATGGATGTATGAGTCGTAAGCCGGGAAAGCGTTGCATCCTTGTCAGCCGCACTTATTTTCTCCTTGGCTACCATGCGATCGAGATTTTTGGTGATCGTATCGATGGCCTTTTTGAGGGCATTTTCAGAAACGTCTACCAGGTTCACGTGATAGCCATATTGGGCGAATACATGCGCGATTCCATTTCCCATGGTACCGGCGCCGATGACAGTGATGTTTTTCATGATCGTATTATTTTCCTTTATGTCGTAAGATGATGAGTACCGTGTAGAACATGATTTTCAGGTCAACGGCCAAGCTCATGTTCTCGATGTAGATAAGATCGAACTTCAACCGCTCCACCATTTGATCCACGTTCTCCGCGTAGCCAAACTTAACCTGACCCCAAGAGGTGATACCGGGTCTAACCTTGTGCAAATGGCGGTAATGAGGTGCCTTTAGCATGATCTGGTCAATGAAATACTGACGCTCCGGTCGTGGCCCGACGATGGACATATCGCCAATCAATACGTTCCAGAACTGGGGTATCTCATCCAATCGGATCTTACGCATCCATTTGCCGAAAGGAGTCATCCTGGGGTCATCCTTGCTGGATAACTGCGGACCATGTTTTTCGGCATCGATACGCATGGATCGGAACTTGAAGATGCGGAACGGTTTACCGTGCCAACCGATCCGTTCATGGCTGTAGAAAATAGGGCCAGGGGAAGAAAGAATCACACCGATCGCCGTGAACAGGTATAGTGGAAAGAAAAGAATGAGCACCAGTAGAGACAGGGAAATGTCAATGATACGTTTGATACTCTGCTGCCACACCGGCATGAGATCCGGAGAGATTTCTATCAAGGGCGCTCCGAAGATGGCGTTCATCTTGACGGATCCCGACAGGATGTCGTACATGTCAGGAATGATCCGTACGATTACCGGCAGGTCTTCCAGGGCATTGATGATCTTTCCGATGTTTTCGTGTTCGGAAGATTCCAAGGCTATGATGGCTTCTTCCACACGGTGTGTACGGATGATAGATGACAGTTCAGGAACGGAACCCAGGTTCGTAAGGTGGGGCGAAAGCAAATGGTCGTTATTGCCATCAACATGTACGAATCCGATAAAGCGATGACCTTCTGATTTGAATTCCGTATTCAATTGGTTTAGCAAATCCAGCGCTTTTTGATTACTTCCTATCATGACAGAATTGAATCCTATTCGTCCGGATTTGATCCGCTGGATGACTTGGGAGGAAAGAATCAGTCGAAGCACCGCAGTGCAGCAGAAGTGTAAGGTGAAAAGGGTGAAGAATGTGTAATAGTAGGATTTGTAGGAAGTCACTTCATCATCCAGCAGCAAGGAAAAAAAGATGGCTAATACACCGAGGAAGGTCAGGTAAAAGGTCTGCCCCAATTCCTTTAACCGGCTTTTGCGAAATACATTCCGATACGCTCCGGTCAAGGCATAGAAAATCACCCATAAGGCAGGTAGCAGAAGAATACCCGTGATGAATCGCTGGTCATCCAGCAGGGCTGATAGGTTGGTGCTGACAGACTCGATGGAGTTTTTTCGGTATAAGAAAAAGAGAGTCCATGCCAAGGCTGAAGCTAACCAGTCAGCTACGATAAAACGGATGGTATAATAGACTC
>CAYWDY010000065.1:10078-11043 GCA_964455985.1 uncultured Flavobacteriales bacterium | reverse complement strand
CCAACAGGTATTACCTGCGCACTTCTGATTTCGCGCTGGTGATTCCTATGGCTAACGAAGAGCCCGACTTCTTTCCGTTTGTCGATGCGATCGTCCAAGTACTTGATAATCTGGGAGGCGGTAAGGTCTATTTCGTAATCGATCGCGTTTCCAAGGACCGTACGCTCGAATTATGTCAGGAACTGGCCGGCCGTGATTCCCGTTTTGTAGCCGTATGGGCTCCGGAAAACCGGAATGTGGTTGATGCCTACCTGCGCGGTTACCGCGAGGCTGCACCTTACCATGAGTTCATCATCGAGATGGACGCGGGGCTCTCCCATGACCCACGGGCGATTCCCATGTTCCTTCGGGTTCTCAACGAGGGTAACGATTGTGCCTTCGGAAGTCGGTTCATCAATGGCGGCTCCATTTGGCAATCCTCTATACGTCGCACGTTCTTGTCCCGCACGGGCACGTGGCTTTCCAATATCCTGTTGGGTACGCGCATGAAAGACATGACTTCCGGCTTCCAGGGATTTCACCGAAGCATCGTTCAGGAATTCCTGGCCTATCCGTTGAAGTCCAAGGCGCACTTCTATCAGACAGAATTGAGATACTTGCTCCGGCATAAACGGTATATCGAAGTTCCCATTCATTACCGAGCACCCAGCCCGAGTGTTTCCTCCAAAGCCATTCGAAACTCCATCTCTGTGTTGTGGTGTTACTTCCTCCAACGACTGAAAGGTAATCCCCAGATCATCCGCTGACATGGCTGCTCCCTTTGCATTAGTCATCACTTCCATCGCCGGGCCACAACATCCGGTGCTGAATGACTACGCCCGGACATGTCGCGAGCGTGGTATTCCATTTTACGTGATGGGTGATCGCAGTTCACCGGCGGAATTCCAACTCGAAGGCTGCGATTTCTACTCCCTGAAGCGTCAGCGCGAAACCGGTTTTGCCATCGCTGGTGTCTTGCCGGAAAA
>CAYWDY010000065.1:328-10068 GCA_964455985.1 uncultured Flavobacteriales bacterium | reverse complement strand
ATTATTCCCGGAAGAACCTCGGATACTTGCTGGCCATTCGGGATGGCGCCGCTATTATCGTGGAAACGGATGATGACAATTACGCACTCGCCGATTTCTGGATGGACCGTCAACTTCAACAGGAAGCTCATCGGATATCCGATGCGGGTTGGCTCAATGTCTATGCCCATTTCACCCAAGCTCATATCTGGCCACGCGGTTTCGCCCTCGAGCACCTGCAGGATCCCGTCACGCCACTATCCATTAATCCGCGGATGAAGGTGGAAGCCCCTATCCAGCAAGGGTTGGCCGACGAAAATCCTGACGTAGATGCCATCTACCGGCTCACGCTTCCCTTGCCTTTCCGGTTCGACCGTTCGCATCCGGTCGCCTTGGGAAATGCTTCGTGGTGTCCGTTCAACAGCCAGAATACCACCTGGTTCAGACAGGCTTTCCCCCTGTTGTATTTGCCTTCCTTTTGCAGCTTTCGCATGACCGATATTTGGCGCAGCTTCGTCGCCCAACGTATCGCTTATGCCAACGGATGGCATGTGCTTTTCCACGCGGCCACTGTGTATCAGGAGAGAAATATGCATAATCTCATGCGTGACTTTTCCGATGAGATTCCCGGGTACCTGAACAACAAACGCATGATCGAGGAGTTGGCCGGTTTGACCCTGAAGTCCGGAGTCGAGAACTTGGGCGAAAACTTGCTGCGTTGCTATGAAAAATTGACGCAGGAGAAGTGGGTAGGGGCCGAGGAACTGCCCGTGCTGAACGCATGGCTGGAGGACCTCCGGTCGCTCGGTGTTGTCGTCTGATTTTTCATGCTATTGTGTAAAATTATTCCTGCCGAACGTCCGTTTACTGATCCATGCGTTGCAACTTCGTAGTATGACGACCTCGCGCATCTTGCGCTATCTGTTGTATGGGGTGATTGGCCTTGCGCTGCTGATCGTCCGCGTCGCTGTTCTTCTTTCCACTGCGTACAAGAATGAAGTCAAGCAAGCCATCATCGCTCAATTGAATGAGAATCTGAAATCTCCGATTGCGGTGGAGGATTTTGATTTTTCCCTGATCTCCAATTTTCCGTTTGCGTCTTTCGATCTGAAGAACCTGTTGATCCGTGATGTCAACGAGTCGGCCGAAAAGGACACCTTGCTGCAGGCCAGACGCGTATCGTTGCTGTTCAATGTCATGGGCCTCTGGCGTAATGATTTTACCATACGTCGCGTCGTAGTCCAGGATGGCGTATGCAAGATCCGACTGGAGAAGGATGGTTCTACGAACTATGAGTTCTGGAAGACAGATTCTTTGGATGAAGGTGATTCGGATGTGAAGCTTGATCAGGTTCGGGTGAAAGACGTGCGGTTCGAGTACCGGGATCTTGGCATGCCCCAACGGATCGCCTTGTTCATCCGAGATGTTTCGTTCACCGGTGATTTTTCATCGGAGCATTACACCCTGAAAGCCTCTGGCTCCACCCGGGTGGATACGCTGTGGATGAACGAGGTGAACTGGGTCTCCGGAAAAGAGGTAGAGTGGAACTCTTCGCTGGATATCAACTCGCTCACCGATACCTATACGTTCGGGGAAAGTAAGCTTCGTGTCCAAGATGTTGACTTTGCGGTGAACGGTTATGTGCAGAATTCGGACACGCTCAGCATGGCCCTGCACATCGCTGCCGGGGAAAATGAGATGGGTTCTTTTCTGACCTTATTACCGGAAGCCCTGGCCAAAAAACTGAAAACATATCGTTCCGATGGTCGATTCGGATTCACGGCGGACATCAAAGGCATTTCCTCACCGACGCAAAACCCGGTTGTGAATGCGGATTTCTTTATACGCAACGGCTCCCTCACTCCTCCCGGCGGAGATGTTTCCCTCGACAAGATTGAATTGACCGGTTCCTTGAAGGGTGACAAGGGTACGTTGGTCATTCCATCGCTGAACGCACGTTTGGGAGGAAATCCGATTCAAGCTAGTCTGAAATTGGAAAACTTGGATCATCCGTATCTGACACTCACCGCAAAAACCAAGGTCAACCTGTCCGATCTCAAGAAGTTGGCGCAGCTGGATACGCTCGAATCGTTGTCGGGTGAAGCGGACATCAACGTATCCTTTGCCGGTAAAGTAAGCGACATACCCAAGGCCAATGCACTGGAGCGCTATTCCGTTAAATCATCCGGCAGTATCCGTATCCGGCAGCTGGAGTTCGGATTGAAGCAGAACCCGCTCACCTTCCGCGGCATTAGTGGAGATATCGAGTTGCATGACGCTGATGTGTCGGTCAAAAACCTGCAGGGTAATATTTCATCGAGCGATTTTGCACTCACCGGAGAGTTCAGGAATTTCATCACCTTCCTGTTAATCCCTGACCAGCCGTCCGAAGTGAAGGCGACGTGGCAATCCAAGAAGCTGGTGTTGGATGAGTGGTTAAGTAGGCAGTCGGCCGGTAACGACACCTCGTACACCCTTCGCGTGAATCCCCGACTGCTGGCGGATCTCGACGTGCGGATCGGAGAGCTGTCGTTGCGCAGATTCCACGCTCGCCAGCTGACCGGAAAGGTACACTTGGAACAGGAGGTACTTGCCGGTCGTGACCTTCGTTTCAACGCCATGTCCGGATCGGTAGGAATGGATGCGATCGTCAACGTGTCCCGACGTGACAGCGTGCTGATTTCCTGCGATGCAACGATGAGTAAGTTGGATATCCATCAATTGTTCTATGAGTTCGAGAACTTTGACCAGGATGTGATGACCGATGCGAACGTCAACGGACGTGTTACCGCCAGCGTTCAGTTCCGTTCCTCGTGGACCCCTGACCTGACCATCAATCCGGCCAAGGCGCGTGCAACGTGTGACATCACCATTGAGAATGGCGAGCTCAACGATTTTGCTCCGATTCTGGCTATGTCGAAGTACCTGAAGCTGGCTGATCTGAAACACATCCGTTTTTCCACGCTGAAAAATGTCATCTCCATTTCGGATGAAAAGATCTACATCCCATCGATGGAAATCAGATCCAGTGCCCTCAATCTGTCGGGAAGTGGGGTGCATACCTTTGAGAACATCGTGGATTACCGCATCAAGTTGCTATTGTCGGATGTTCTTGGAAAGAAACTCCGCACCCAATCGGAATTCGGCGAGATCGAAGACGACGGGTTGGGCCGTACCCAGATTTTCTTGACGATGAAAGGGCCGGTCGACGATCCGAAGATCGGTTACGACAGAAAGGCGGCAGGGGAGAAGATCCGCACCGATATCCAACGGGAAAAGCAGAACCTCAAGGGCATGCTGAAAGAAGAGTTCGGTAGTTTCAAGAAAGATACGGTCCGGAAGACTGCGCCTCCCAAGAAGAAGGAGGAAATGCAAATAGAATGGTGAGCACCTGTTAGTCAGCGAGTTAGGATATCCACGCTGTTGCGGTAAGTTGTTGAAAAGTTGGATATTTGCGGGGCAATAAAGCCCGGCAGCCTCCGTTTCGGAAGCAAACCATACCCGTTGAAGTGAACATATACTCTCAAAAACAGCGCTGGAAGCTGTTGTTATTGGCTGCCGCCGTTCTTATTGGATCCGCCTCCCTGTGGTACACCAATAAACTCGTCAAAAAGCTTTCTGAAGAAGAGGCGAAGAAAATTCAGCTTTGGGCCGAAGCGACACGTCGCCTCGCCGATGTGACTGAAATCAACGCCGACATCAATTTCCTTTCAACCGTCATTGGAAACAATACCACCATTCCTGTTATCCTGACGGACGATTCTTTCCGTGTAATTTCCTACCGTAACCTGGATTCGGTCAAGGCCCTGCAGCCTGAATTCCTGGTGGAGCAAGTGAAAGAGATGCAAGCGCAGCATCTTCCCATTGAGATCCAGATCGGTCCCCAGCTCAAGCAGTACATACTATACAAGGATTCCGATGTGCTGGTCCGTTTACGATACTATCCGTGGTTCCAGCTGGCGGTCATTGCACTGTTTCTCTTCGTATCCTACCTGGCCTTCAGCACATCGCGCAAGGCGGAGCAGAACCAGGTTTGGGTCGGTATGGCCAAGGAAACCGCCCACCAATTGGGAACTCCGCTTTCTTCCCTCATGGCTTGGTTGGAAATACTGAAGATGAAAGGCCAAGGCATGGAGTACGTGGGCGATATCGAAAGGGATGTACAGCGACTGCAAACCATCACCGACCGTTTTTCGAAAATCGGTTCCGCTCCTTCGTTAAAGAAAGAGAATGTCATGAGTGTCCTGCGCCATTCGGTGGATTATATCCGTTCTCGTTCTTCCGATAAAGTCGACTTCAGTCTGGAGGGCCCTTCGCATGAGTTTTCCGCGCCGCTCAACGTGCCCCTTTTCGAGTGGGTAATTGAGAACATCCTCAAGAATGCCTTGGATGCGATGGAGGGTAGTGGAAGTATCCGCTTACAGGTGACCGACCAGCAGCAGTTCGTATATATCGATATTTCGGATTCAGGTAAAGGCATCCCTAAGTCATCCTACCAGACGATTTTCAAACCCGGCTACACGACAAAGAGCCGTGGCTGGGGACTCGGACTTTCACTGAGCAAGCGGATCGTCGAGGAGTATCACGACGGACAGATATTCGTCAAGAACTCGGAGCTGGGTAAAGGCACGACGTTCCGGATCGTGCTTAAGAAATAATGTTCCATTTCGTATTTCACCCCTCCTGATGGCCGGCCTATATATCCACGTTCCGTTTTGCCGTCAGGCCTGCCACTACTGCGATTTCCATTTCTCGACTACGCATCACCTGCAGGATGACATGGTGAACGCCATGGTTCGTGAAATGGAATTACGCCGTGACGAGCTGACACCTCCCGAGATACAGACGATTTACTTCGGCGGAGGTACTCCCTCGCTACTCACACTTCCTCAACTGGAGCGGATCCTGCAGGCTGCACACCGTATTTTCTCGGTGGAACCTTCGGCTGAAGTCACCCTCGAAGCCAATCCGGATGATCTCTCCGACGACAGACTTTCCGCTTGGAAATCCATGGGTGTGAACCGACTTTCGATCGGCATACAGAGTTTCCGAGATATCGATTTGCAGTACATGAATCGGTTGCATTCAGCCGATGAGGCCCGACGAGCGGTAGATCGGGCCCGTCACCACGGCTTCCACGATCTTACCGTTGATCTGATTTACGGAACGCCTACGATGAACGATGAGGCCTGGGCCGAAAATTTGGATACGCTGAAGCAGCTGGAGCTTCCGCATTTTTCAGCTTATGCCTTGACCGTCGAGCCGCGGACAGCGCTTGCCACGTTGGTACGATCCCGCTCGGTTCGGGGACCAGAAGAGGAACAGGTGGCGGCGCAATTCCATCAGCTCATGCAATGGGCCGCGGACAACGGGTATGAGAATTACGAGATTTCCAATTTCGCATTGCCCGGACGATACTCGCGGCATAATACAGCCTATTGGAATGGTGTGCCATACCTGGGCATTGGACCTTCAGCACACTCGTATGACGGTCGGAGTCGTAGGTGGAATATCCGTAATAACCCGAGTTATGTGCGATCGATTCAGACGGGGGAGTTACCCGTGGAGGTGGAAACACTAACCGAGGCGAACCGCTTCAACGAGTACGTCTTGACTTCGCTTCGAACAAAGTGGGGACTTGATAAGCAAAAAGTAAGTCGGGATTTTGGCGATCGTTACACCGATCATCTGTTGGCGAAAATCGAATCCCTTCGTCCGCAAGGATGGATCATGGAAATGGATGAACGGGTGGTGTTGACCGACAGTGGAAAGTTGTTCGCCGACCATGTCGCCTCTGAGCTGTTTGTTACGGAGTAGTGACTTCGCAACATTTTTCACCTACTGCTCTTCGATCACGTACTCTTCCTTGTCTTTTTGTACCACATAAACAACGGTACGATAGGGAGTAGTATCGCTTCGTTTTCCCAGCAGTCTGGCTTTGATCGCAATGGGTGGCCATACTTGAACGTAGTGCGAACGTCCTCGGAGTGTATCATCCTGGATGATGACCTTTGGGACATATAGGACTTTGCAGTACTCGTATTGGAGAATCAATTTTTCTTTTACCTCCCGAGCGTTACGCAGTAAATCATCCGGTGAAACATACACATCCACGGTGCAGGTGTCTTCTTGCCTCTTGGGAGTTGATGCGGGTTGATCGGCAGATTGCAGTATAGGTCGTTCCCTTTCTCCACGACCCACTTTCGGCTTGGAATCTGTGCAGCCCGTTACCACCAATCCCCACAGCGCGAACAAGCACCAGGCGAAGGAAGAGAGGTACAGGACTGTAGTCCGTGATGGGGGAAGATTTTTCATGAAACGATTTGGAAGCAATATAGTCCTATTTGCACCGGACGTCCAGTACAATGGTCAATTTACCCCGTAAAGTGTAAGGAATACCGACAAGTTGCAGCGGATTGCCGAACCGTTGGATCAATCCGAGTCTTCGACTTCGTCGGCGTGTCGTTTTTTCCCCCGACGATGATGACGATTTCGCCTTTGGGAGGATGGGCGGTGAAATGCTCTTTTAACTCCGTTAAGGTTCCGCGCCGTATGTCTTCGTGTAGCTTGGACAGTTCGCGGCAAACACAGGCCGGACGTGATTCTCCAAAGACCGTTCTGAATTCCTCCAGCGCTTTCACCACCCTGAACGGTGATTCATAAAAGACCATGGTGCGCTCCTCTTCCGCCAAGGCATGAAGTCGCGTTTGCCGCCCTTTTTTCTGAGGGAGGAATCCTTCAAAACAAAAACGGTCACACGGGAGTCCGGAGTTGACGAGTGCAGGAACGAAGGCTGTTGGACCGGGCAGGGTTTCTACCGGAACACCTTGACGAATGCATTCCCTGACGATTAGAAATCCGGGATCTGAAATGCCGGGCGTTCCTGCATCACTGACCAGTACGATTTTTTCTCCCGCAGCCAGACGTTCCACCCACTCTTGGACCACCTTATGCTCGTTATGGGCATGAAAGGAGCGTAAGGGTTTCTGGATAGACAGATGCCGAAGCAGATTGCCCGTGGTTCGCGTGTCTTCAGCGAGAATGAGATCCGCTTCCTTCAGGTAACGTATCGCCCGTAACGTGATGTCTTCCAGATTCCCGATGGGAGTAGGGATCAGGGTCAGTGTTGCCATGCAGTGGTCAGGCAACGAATCGTCTCTCGACCCATTCCATGAAATGCTGTACCGGTTCCGATTGGATGTTCCACGCATTAGGCCCTGCGACTTCTTTTTCCAAGAAATTCATGGCTTGATCGATGGAAGAGCAACCGTTGATCTTATCAATGGTCATGGAGAAATTCCCCGCATTCCCTTTGAAGAGGTGATGGATGAACTGATAGCGTTCGTTGATGCCGATGGCGGTGCGCAAGTCGCTAACCGGGGCATGTTGTAATGCATCGGATCGACGGGAGGTGCCTTGGGAAATGACTTCTGCCAAGGTCGCCCCGCCTTTGAAGCGTTGAGCTACCGTTTGTGCTTCGTGTTCGGTGGAAGGACTATCCGTATGTGCCGTCACCGGGGCAACCGGTTTTTCATGCACGATAGCTTTTTGCGGCTCAGGAATCGAGTTTATCGGAATGACTACGGGGTTGGTGTCTGCGGTTACTGTGGTGGTTCTGTTCGGCTGCGCGATACGCCCGTCGAATTCCTGACTTACGGATTTCTCCATTTCTTTCAGACCGTCAATAGCATTTTGATGATATAGCGTCAAAGCCAGTTCATAGGTCACCTTGATTTCCTTCAAGAACTCGCTGAGGTTCTGCTGGGGAATGGAACGCGTTTGTTCCATCATTTCCTGGTGTTTCTCCAGAAGGTCTTCGAGTCGATGATGGATCTGTTGGTGGATGGTGTTACGGTTCATGGCTGGTTTGGTTTGCTGGTAATGCGTCGATACAGGTAGTGTAACGTATACCGGACGCCGGCATTGTACGCAAGTAATGGTAACAGTGTTTCCTTTCAAATATGCCTGAAAAAAGGTAGTTTAGCCCTGAATCCCATTGTTGCCATGTTTGTTGAGAATCTCAAGAAGTCAGAACCCCGCCGGGGTCATATCGAGGTCATCTGCGGGTGCATGTTTTCCGGAAAAACGGAAGAATTGATCCGCCGCCTGAAACGGGCCAGGATTGCCCGTCAAAAAGTCGAGATTTTCAAGCCTAAGGTTGATATCCGGTACGATGAGACCAACGTGGTCTCCCACGATGCCAACTCAATCCATTCTACACCGGTGGATTCCGCCCATCAGATTCTCCTGTTGGCTTCCGATGTCGAGGTAGTCGGGATTGACGAGGCGCAGTTCTTTGATGAAAGTCTTCCGGCCGTCTGCAAGCAATTGGCAGACCGCGGTTGCCGGGTCATTGTCGCAGGTCTGGATATGGATTACCTGGGAAATCCCTTCGGTCCGATTCCCAACATGCTGGCGGTGGCTGAATACGTCACCAAGGTACATGCCGTCTGTATTTCTTGCGGACAGCTGGCCAATTTCTCGCACCGCACCGTCGACAATTCAAATCGAATCTTATTGGGTGAGCAAGAGAGTTATGTGCCGCTGTGCCGCTCCTGCTACAACGAATCGCTCGCGGCATCTGTCTGATTGATGGGTAACTCGACGTATACCATTCGCACGGTCGCCGATGTGACATCGGGTGAAGCCATCATACAGTTCCCTCAGCATACGGGTTTTGAAGAATTACTGACCGACAGCCGGAAGTTGATTCATCCGGAAGTGTCGCTCTTCTTCGCGCTCAAAGGCGAACGGCATGACGGCCACCGCTTCATTCCCGATCTGGTTGCCCAAGGTGTCCGAAGTTTCGTTGTCAGTGATTTTTCCGAAACGTGGCGTTCACTCGATGCCAATTTTGTCGTGGTGAAAGATACGCTGATCGCCTTGCAGCAATTGGCGTCCTTTCATCGAAGTCATTTTCAGATTCCTGTCATCGGCATTACCGGCAGTAACGGAAAAACGATTGTCAAGGAGTGGCTGTTCCAACTGCTTCGTCCTGACCTGAACATTGTACGCAGCCCCAAGAGTTATAATTCACAGGTCGGTGTGCCACTTTCGGTCTGGCAGATGCATGATGACCATCAGCTCGCCATCTTCGAAGCCGGTATTTCGCGTCCGGGTGAGATGGAGCACCTGTCCGGAATCATCCGTCCGACCTTTGGCATTTTCACCAATATCGGCGCAGCTCACGACGAAAGCTTCCACTCGCGCGAACAGAAGATTCAAGAGAAACTCACGCTGTTCACTCAGGCGCAGAAACTGATTTACTGCAAAGACTATTCAGCACTTCACGAAGCGGTCCAACGTCGAACCCCTCAAGGAGATCAACAGGAGTGCTTCACCTGGTCCAGGCGCACACGGGCTGATCTTCAGATCGGTCGCATCACTAAATCCTCGGACGAGACGGAAATACAAGGCGTTTATAGGAATTCATTTATCGGCATTCGTATTCCTTTCACGGACGACGCCTCCGTGGAAAATGCCATTCACTGTTGGGCGACGATGTTGTCCATGGGCATGGATCAGGCGGTCATCCACGAACGCATGGCGTATCTCAGTCCGGTCGCCATGCGACTCGAGATGAAAAACGGAATCAACCATTGTTCCGTTATCAACGACAGCTACAATTCCGACCTCGGGTCGCTCACTATCGCTTTGGATTTCCTGAACCAGCAGCGTCAGCATGAACGGCGTACACTGATCTTTTCAGACATTCTGCAAAGCGGACGCAGTGAGGATGCACTGTACCGGGAAGTAGCGGA
>CAYWDY010000065.1:0-283 GCA_964455985.1 uncultured Flavobacteriales bacterium | reverse complement strand
CTAAAAAAGTATCTCGCCTGATCGGTATCGGTCCTGCCCTTCAGCGGCAGCAAGCCGTTTTCCGGACTCCAGCGGAGTTTTTTGATTCTACCGAGTCATTTCTGAAGGCCTTTCCGGCGATGACTTTCCGGGAGGAGGCTATTCTCCTCAAAGGAGCCCGCCCTTTCGGATTCGAGCAGATTGGAAAACTGCTTCAGCAGAAAGCGCACGAGACCGTGTTGGAGATCAACATCAACGCGTTGGTTCACAACTTGAACTATTACCGTTCACGTTTGCGTCCGTC
>CAYWDY010000064.1:0-11072 GCA_964455985.1 uncultured Flavobacteriales bacterium | reverse complement strand
CCGCTACGTAGCCTTGCTCAAAAAGGCGGGATTGATTTGCTACCGGGGTGCCCGGAAAAAAGGCTCCTACGAACTCACCCCGTCGGGTATGCGCTTCGTGTCGGCATCACCACCGGCACCCTTGGCTCAGGCAGCGGTGAGCATGGAGTTACCCGAAGGCATTCCATTGCGCTCGGGCGTTGAGGTGGCCCGGCCGGTAGAAGAGGACTGATTCCACGCTGAACCAAGCCTAATTGGCTACCTTCGCCCTATGCTGGTCCTTTCCCCCACCGGATTTCCGGATTATGAACTAATCGATTGCGGCGGCTTCGAGAAATTGGAGCGATTCGGCTCCATCGTAACGATACGTCCCGAACCTCAAGCGGTTTGGGACCGCCGACTGACTGAACGGGAATGGGACCGTTCGGCACACCTCCGCTTCATGGCCAAGTCATCTTCCAGCGGCACGTGGAAAAAACTCCGGGAGGCCCCGGACCGATGGAACATCAAGTATGAACTCGGGCAAGGAAAGCAGAAAAGCGGCCAACACATCAGCTTGCGCCTCGGACTCACTTCGTTCAAGCATGTGGGCGTGTTCCCGGAGCAAGCCGTGAATTGGGATTATATTTATTCCAGCACCAAGCGGTTCACCACGCCCCAGCCCAAAGTCCTAAACCTGTTTGCCTACACCGGAGGAGCCTCGCTGGCGGCTAAAGCCGCCGGCGCTGATACCACCCACCTCGATTCCGTCAAGCAAGTCGTCACGTGGGCAAGAGAAAACATGGAACTGAGTCGACTCACCGATATCCGGTGGATCGTCGAGGATGCCCTGACCTTTGTACGCCGTGAAGTCAAACGCGGAAAGAAATACCACGGAATCATCCTGGATCCGCCCGCTTACGGACACGGAACCGAAGGGCAGAAATGGAAATTGGAAGACATGATCAACGAGATGATGAAACTCGTGCTGGAACTTCTGGACGAGAAAGAGCATTTCCTGATTCTGAATACCTACTCGTTGGGATTCTCGTCCTTAATCATCGAAAATCTACTCGATCACCGCAAAAACCTGGAAACCGGCGAGCTTTTCCTTCCTTCGTCTCAAGGTGACCAATTGCCGTTGGGCGTATTCGGAAGGATGTTTCATCAGTCCTGAGGATTGATTAACTTGGTACAGCTTACCAACCCGTTTGATTCATCATGTACGGCATCGTAAATAAAGCAGTGGAAGAACTGGTGACGGAGAAATTCGGCATTGACGCTTGGGTAAAAGTGCGTGAGAAGGCCGGTATCGAAGTCGATTTCTTCATCAGCAACGAGCCTTACGACGACGACATCACCTATAAGTTAGCCACGGCTGCTTCCGAAGTACTGACCGTTCCCATGCCGGACATCATGCACGCCCTTGGCGAGTTCTGGGTCCTGCAGGTCGGTCAGAAAAAGTATGGCGGACTGATGGAAGCCGGCGGGCGTTCTTTTCGCGAATTCCTCATCAACCTGCCGCAGTTCCACAGCCGGATCATGTTGTTATATCCGAAACTGACTCCGCCCGAATTCAGGATTTCAAACCTGAGTGAGCACAGTGTGGACTTGCATTATTTTTCACACCGAAAGGGATTAAAGGACTTCGTCAGTGGGCTGCTGTACGGACTGGCTAAATTGTATTCAACGGATGCCCGCATCGAGCTGATTGCCGACCGCGGGAAAGGGTATGACCATGAGGTATTCCGTGTAACGTGGGGAAATTCGTAATCATGGACCCCATACTTCTCCCCGATAGCGAATTCCGGAAACTGTTTCCGTTCCATCTGCGCGTCAACGCCGACGGGCGCTTGACGTCTATTGGATACACGCTTGAAAAAGTAACAGGCCTGAAAATCGGTATCCAGTTGGAGGAGGGGGTGGAAATCGAACGTCCATTCCTGACACACTTTTCTTTCAAGAATATACTCGAACTTCCCAATACATTATTTCTATTACGGACACTCACAGAACCCCATTTGAGGTTACGCGGAGAATGGTTATTGCCTCAAGGTCAGTCCGACTTGCTTTTTGTGGGATCACCGTGGATCAGTGATACTGCGGAGCTCAAAGAGTTGGGGCTTTCCATGTCCGATTTTTCGGTACACGACCCCATGGTGGATGTGCTCCACCTGATCAAAACGAACGAAATTGCGATGAATGACCTGAAAGAGGTCCTCGCCCAATTTCAGAAACAGCAGATCGACCTGAAATGGTTTTCTCAGATTGTCACCGAAAGCATCAACGGCGTCGTCATCACCAACCAATCGGGTGAGATCGAATGGACCAATCGTTCTTTCGAAAAAATGACCGGATACTCCTTGAGCGAATCAAAAGGCAAAAAGCCCGGGCATTTCCTTCAAGGTCCGGAAACCGACAAGAACACGGTGCTCTACTTGAGAAAGCAGATCAGTTTGGGCCAAGCTTTCTCCTGCGAGATCCTGAATTACTCCAAAGAAGGAACCCCCTATTGGGTGCGCATCGCCGGTCAGCCGTTACTCAACCACGAAGGCAAAGTGGAAAAATACTTCGCTATAGAGGAGGATATCACCGAACAGAAAGACGCTGTATTGCGGCTCAGCTGGAGCGAAGAAAAATACCGGGGAATCATCGACAACATGAACCTCGGCTTGGTAGAATTCGACCGCGATGACCACGTCGTATTCTGCAACCATAGCTATTCTCGGATGACCGGTTATTCCCTGGAAGAGCTTCAGGGCAAGCCGGTCACGGACCTTCTGAAAAAACGCAACTTCAACTTCGAACCGGCTTTCGCGCATCAACGCAGACACAAAGGAATCACCGACGTGTATGAAGTGGAGATCACGACCAAAGGCGGTGAAGCCAAATGGATTCTGGTCAGTAAAGCCCTGATGTATGATTCTCAACGGAGGATCACGGGCTCGATCGGAATTCTACTGGATATCACAGGGCGTAAAAACCTGGAATTGGAATTGACACGATCCCAGGAAATAGCCCAACAATCGTCCAAAGCGAAAGAGTCCTTTCTGGTCAATATGAGCCACGAGATACGGACGCCCATGAACGTGATCATGGGCATGAGCCGTCAGCTGGGTCAATCGCTTACTGATCCACGCCAGCAACGGATCATTCAATCGATTGTAACGGCATCCGACAACATGTTGGTGATCATAAACGACGTGTTGGACATCTCGAAGATTGAAGCGGGCAAATTGGAAATCGAAAAAACCGGATTCCGCATCCGTAAATCCGTCGAAGAGATCCGTCAATTCCTGGCCTTCAAAGCCGAAGAGAAGGGCTTGCGGCTCAGTTGTGATATCGATGAAGATGTACCCCAGATCCTCCTAGGCGATCCGTTCCGACTGAACCAGATCCTGATGAACATCGGCGGTAACGCTATCAAGTTCACGGAAGAGGGAACGGTCGATATAAATGTATATGTAGAACGAACCCTCAAACACCAAGTCATACTTCGCATCGTTGTCGAAGATACCGGCATCGGAATTGACAGTGACAAGCTCGAAGAAGTCTTCGAAAGTTTTAGGCAGGAAAGTCCATCCATTAGCCGGCAGTACGGCGGAAGCGGATTGGGCTTGACCATCAGCCGTGAGCTGGCCCGACTGATGGGTGGCGAACTTCGCCTCGACAGCTTGCGGGGTGTTGGCACCCGCGTTGTTCTCGAACTTCCGTTCGAATCGGGGACAGAAAGCGATATCGAGTCGCCTGAGAATATCGTATCCGACTCCACGCTGTTGCATGACCGAAAAGTCCTGGTCGTGGAGGACAACATCATGAATCAGGTATTGGCCCAATCCGTTCTCGAGAATTACGGCGCAACGGTTTCAGTGGCTGGAAGTGGCCGGGAAGCGCTCGACCAGTTGGCGCTGTCGCGATTTGACATCATCCTGATGGATATCCGTTTGCCGGGTATGGACGGACTGGAAGTGACGCGTCGAATCCGGCGTGACATTCGCTTGGATACGCCCGTTATCGCCCTCACCGCTAACACCAGCAGCCAGGTGAAAGAAGCCATCAAAGAGGCCGGCATGAACGACTACTTGCTAAAACCCTACCCGGAAGGCTTACTGATCCGGAAGATCAAAGGCGTCTTGAAACTTTCCTCCCCTGCCCTTACGTCAACCCTTATTTCCGCACCGGCTGTCGCCAGCAAATTGTACGATACCGTCAAACTGGAAGCTTTCACGGTGCGAAATCCCGATTTCCTGAAGCGTATGCTGCAGCTTTTCATCGAAGAGACTTCGGCCGGTTTCCGGGATCTGAAGGCTGCTGCCACACGGGGCGATTTCACTACGGTAGGTGATCTGGCCCACCGGATGAAGCCCAGCATCGACCAACTGATGATTTCCGATCTGTACGAAGGCGTCAAGAAAATCGAAATGATGGCCAAAAACGGTGATCCCGAAGGTCTGTTGCAAGGCAACATAACCGAGATGGAAGGTCTGTTGGTACGTGTCGTCGATCAGATTAAGGCGAATGAACTTTAACGCCTGAAATCGAATCTAATCGCCCGTTCTTTCGTTAGTAGGGTCAGTCCGCCGGCGCGGTATTCTTCGTAAATTTGTTATTCCCCCCTTTCGGCCGATTTCATGCCCTCCAACGATTACGATATCCTCATTCGGCAACTTGACGCGTTCATCCGCAAGTATTACAAGAACCGTTTGATCCGTGGAGGCATCTATGCATTCACCTTGGTATTGGCTTTCTTTCTGGCCATCACCTCGTTGGAGTCCGTCAGCCATTTCGGTATCGCGGTTCGCTCCGTCTTGTTCTATAGCTTCTGCTTAGGATTGGGATTCATCCTCTACCGTTTTATTGCCATTCCGGCGCTGAAATTATACCGCATCGGACGGATCATCTCACACGAAGAAGCGGCCCGCATCATCGGCAGCCACTTCCAACACGTGGAAGACAAACTGTTGAATGTGCTTCAGCTCAAGGAACTGGCAGGGACCGGTGAATCGGCCCAGCGTTCACTCATCGAAGCGTCCATCCAGCAAAAATCGGCCGAGCTTCGTCCGGTACCCTTCACGACCGCCATCAACCTCAGTGAAAACCGGCGTTACCTGCGTTGGGCCGCTATACCGCTCAGCTTGCTGGTTATCCTTCTCTTCACCGCTCCGTCACTCATCACCGAAGGCACGCAGCGGATCATGGCTCACCGAACCTATTTCGAAGAGCCGGCCCCCTTCACCTTCCGGATCACCAACCCGACACTGACCGCTTTACAGCAGCAAGATTTCACCCTTGAAGTGGAGATGCAGGGTAAAGAAGTACCGGCCGAAGTGTTCATTGAACTGGAAGGAAACACCTTCCGCCTGGAGAAGCAGGACCTGACCCACTTCCACTATACGTTCCGTCATGTGCAGCATACCATGGAGTTCCGGTTGACGGCAGACGGGTTCAGTTCGGCCCCTTACCAACTCAAAGCGTTACCGAATCCGGTATTGATCGATTTCTCCGTCAACCTGAGTTATCCTTCTTACCTGGGACGCAAGAACGAAAAACTCTCCAATACCGGAGATCTGACCGTTCCGGCCGGGACCGTAATCAGCTGGGGATTCCACACGATCAACACTTCGTTCATCCGCCTTTCTTTCGCGGACACCACGATCGTGTTGGAGAGCGGCAAGCCCGATGCCTTCTCGTACCAACGTCGGTTCATGCGTAGCGATTCTTACCGGGTGATCGTTGGGAACGAATTCATGCAGAGCAAAGACTCGATGACCTATTCGGTCCAGGTCCTACCCGATCAGTATCCCACGATTACGGTGGAGCAGCAGCAGGATTCATTATCCTCCAAACGTTACTTCTTCCGCGGGGTCATCAAAGACGATTACGGATTCAGTCGGCTCGTCTTCGCCTACCGCTTCCTGAAAACAGACGACACGACCGGACAGAAAAAGGGTCGTGACTTCAGCATTAGCCTGCCCGTGAATCGCGGACTTCAGTCGGACGTATTCTACCACTTGTGGGACCTTGCGACCGTTCAGGTCGAAGCCGGAGATGAGGTCGAATATTATTTCGAAGTATGGGATAACGATGGGGTATCCGGCCCGAAATCAGCGCGATCACAAACCCAGGTATTCAAGGCGCCGACGCTGAAGGAACTGTCCGAAAAAACAGAACGAAGCAATGCATCCATCAAGGATGACCTCAAGTCGAGTATCGACAAGGCGAAGGAGCTGCAGAAAGACCTGAATGACCTCAACCGGAAATTGAACGATAAGAAAGAGCCCGGCTGGGAAGAGAAAAAGAAAGCGGAAGATATCCTGAAGAAGGAGAAAGAACTTCGTGAGAAGCTGGAAGAGATTCGGAAAAAGAACGAGGAGAAAAACCGGACCGAGCAGGAGTATAAAAAGCCCGACGAAGAACTGATGCGTAAGCAGGAAGAACTGCAGTCGCTGATGGATAAGCTAATGACGCCTGAATTGCAGAAACTCATGGAAGAGTTGCAAAAGCTCATGGAGCAGGTGGATAAAAACCAGTTGAAAGACCAGTTGAACCAATTGAAACAGGACAACAAGGATCTTCAAAAGGAATTGGAACGTACGATCGAGTTGTTCAAACAGATGGAGTTCGAGCAGAAATATCAAGAGAATATAGACAAGTTGAAAGAACTGGCTGACAAGCAAGATCAGTTGTCGAAGGAAAGCGAACGCAAAGGCAGCGACAGCCAGGAACTCAAGAAACAGCAGGATAGCCTCAACAAGGCGTTCGACGAGTTCAAAGAGGACATGAAGGAATTGGAGAAGAAGAATGAGTCGTTGGAGAATAAAAATGAAATGCCGGATACCAAAGGTCAGCAGCAGGAGATCGAACAGGAGATGAAGAACTCTTCGAATTCATTGGGGGAAAACAAATCCGGCAAAGCATCCAAATCCCAGAAGAAAGCCGCCCAGCAGATGCAGGAGATGGCTGAACAGATGGAGCAGCAGCAACAGAAACAGCAGCAGCAACAGCAGGAAGAAGACATGAACTCCCTGCGTGCCCTCTTGGAAAACCTGTTACGACTTTCCTTCGACCAGGAGAAGCTCATGCAGGATTTGAAGACCATCGACATCAACGATCCCAAGTACCTCAAACTCTCGCAACAGCAGCGCAAGCTCAAAGAGGATGCCCGCCTGATCGAGGACTCCCTCTTCGCCTTGTCCAAACGCGTGGCGGCGATCGCCTCCAAGGTCAACCAGGAAATCGGGGCCATCAACCTAAACATGGAGGAAGCCATGGAGAACATGGAAGACCGCTACGTTCCGCAGGCCCGTACCCGCCAGCAGTTCGTGATGACCTCCGTGAACAACCTGACGCTGCTGCTGAGCGAGGCCCTGCAACAAATGCAGCAGCAGCAAGCCCAGTCCAATAAGCAGTCGGCCTCTTGCAGTAAGCCGGGGCAGAAAAAGCCGGGGTCCGTTTCAGAGCTGCGAAAGATGCAGGAAGAGCTGAATAAGAACATGCAGAAAATGAAGGAAAGCATGAAGAAGCAGGGCGGTGGACAGAACGGTAAGATGCAGCGCGACCAAGCCATGAGCGAACAGCTTGCGAAAATGGCCGCTCAGCAGGAGTTCATCCGCAACGAGCTGAATAAAATGAACCAGCAGGAGAACAAGGACGGACGGAAATCCCTAGGGGACCTCGACCAGATTCAGCAGAAAATGGAAGAAACGGAAAAGGATATCGTGAACCGGATGATCTCCGAACAGACCCTTAACCGCCAGCAGGAGATTCTTACCCGACTATTGGAAAGTGAAAAAGCTGAGCGAGAGCGCGACCAGGATGAACAACGTAAATCCGAAGAATCAAAAAACAACTTCGAACGTAACCCTGCCGCTTTTGAGGAGTATAAACGGGCGAAGCTGAAGGAGATGGAACTGCTCCGTACGGTACCTCCTGCCCTGAGCCCGTACTACAAACAGAAAGTCTCAGACTATTTTCAATCGATTGAAAAATAAAACGTTGTGATGACCTCGGAAGGCCAACTGCAATCCTTAGAACTGAATTCTAACGCCGAAACCATCTCCGTGGTGGAGCGGATGATCGAAGAGGTACGTGACAGCTATCACGTCAGTGAAGATACCTTCGGCAACATGCTGGTGGCACTCACTGAAGCTGTGACCAACGCCATTTACCACGGCAATAAATCCGATCCCGGAAAAAAAGTACGCATCCAATATGGCTGCGTCCATAATACCCTGACGTTCACTGTAGCAGATGAAGGTCCCGGTTTTGATTTCTATAACCTTCCCGATCCAACAGCGCCGGAGAACCTGGAGAAAGAATGCGGACGGGGCATTTTCCTCATGAAACACCTGGCCGACCAGCTGATCTTCTCCGACGGAGGACGGGTAGTCGAGCTGAATTTCAAGCTCACCAGCAACTGATCACCGATTAGAACATACCAAAAGCCATCCCTACAGGATGGCTTTTCTGCTTTTCACCCCTTCAGGGTCTGTAGGGCAACTTCCAGGCTGTCCCTATATGCAGGGATCGGTACCCGAAGTCATGCAATCCCCATTGACTATCTACCCAACCGTCCCACCGCTGTCCAATGAAGCGCAACCGGGATCGGAAAACAAAAGGCGAATCCCCGTTGTGGTGATAGCCAGCATATCCTGCCAACTGATTCGACCAGTTCCAGGAACCGAATCGCTTGTCTATTCCGATTCCATAGAGGAAACAGTCGTTCTGTAACTTCCGAAGATCATAGGTCTGGTAGGAGTAGAACCCGGCCTGTCCGTACCAACGCCAGCTTTTACCCAGGGATTTACCGGCCGAAACGAGGAAATGATATCCCGGAGCATCGGTGTATCGGGCTGCTCCCAACTGCGTACCGGAAGCGGTACGCAAGGCTACTTCAAACAGCATATCCGGAAGTCCTTTGCGGTCTTTCACCAGCGTGATCAGGGTAGAAACTAAAATATCTCCACCGGCATGACCCCGACCGTCCCGATCGCGCGCGGCCCGAAGATCGCGAGTCACAGTATCCAAGCGGTAGAATTCAAGCGGTACGACACTCGCTTCCAACAAGACCTTCTGTCGAGCCACCGGCAACACGAACCGCAACTCGGAATCCCACGTCCTGTCTCCCCGACTGAAATGTCCGCCTGCTGCTACTTCCATTTTCCAAACCGTATCCACCAGACCATTCCTCACCAATGGCACTGGCAACGCGTTGGGACCGAATCGTGCGGCGGAGATGGTCAGATACTGGTTCCACGGCGTGACCCCGTCCCACTGGTGGATATCATTCCACCACGTGAAATCCTCTTGAGCTGACAACGGATGAACGATCAGGAACAGGAAGACTACGAGAATCATTCGCATCGCCTAAAGTTACTCCATGCGCTTTCGACCGACAATACTTATCTTGGATTCCCTAAACGATGCTACTATGCCTGCCGGTAAGGTTCATTTTTTCAAAGAGAACATCCGTTTCCGATTTCCCGATCAAGAAGGGACCTCCCGGTGGCTGTTGCGCTCCATCCGGAGCGAAGGGTTCACCCCCGGCGAGATCAACGTGATATTCTGCAACGACGAGATGTTGCTAGATATGAACCGGCAATTTCTCCAACACGATTACCTGACGGACATCATCACCTTTGATCATTCCGAAGACCCGGCAATAGTTCAAGGGGAGTTATACATTTCCATAGACCGCGTGAAGGATAATGCAACTTCCTTCGAAGTGACTTTCCTGCATGAGTTGCATCGCGTGCTGATTCACGGTGTCTTGCACCTGTGCGGCTATTCCGACAAATCTCCCCGAAAGAAAAAAGATATGACGGCGGCCGAAGACCATTATCTTCAGCGGCGGGTTACCCTGCGCTGATCACTTGATCTCCAACAACGACTTCGCTTCGGTATTGGTCGAATCGTATCTAAGCGCTTCCCGCCATGCGTAATCGGCGCTATCGCGTTGGCCTTTCAGGTAATAGACTTTACCCAGAATGCACCAGGCCGGGCTGGCATCAGGGCGGTACACGAGTGCTTGGCGAAGTACGGTTACCAAGTTCGGAAGATCTCCTTGCTGATAGGTAGCATTGTACGTTTTCATTTGTCGCTCATACCGGGCGTTCCGCAGCAGATCGTCGTTCAAGGCATTATACCGGCTGTCCGGAAACAATTGCTTCAACCGGCTCCAAGCCCATTCCGCACTGTCCAAATTTCCCAAACTGTAATACGCAAAGCCCCACTCTTTGTACATGTTCTTGTACTCCGGATAAATTCGGTAGGCTTCCTCCAATTGTCGGATACCGTAAAGAAAACGTTCCCGTCGAGCCAAAGAGTCGGTCATGTTCTCTGCTAATGCGATCTCTTCCATGCCATGAAAGGCTAGGACGCGAAAGCTCTCCGGAGCCTTCAGGCGATCGGCTTGATACAAGGTCCTGTTGTCTTTCCACTCACTGACGCGACTGGCGGATTTGACATAAGCGAACGGGGTTACGACGACAAATAGCAGCAGTAGTCCAAGCGACGAGGGCATAGACCAACGAGTGCTTGCCGCTCGTTGTATCGTGACTACCAAAAACACGATAAGAAAAAGTCCAGGGAAGTAGGCAAACCGATCCGCCATAATGGGACCAACCGGCATGATCAAATTGGACATGAGCAGTATTCCTCCCAGATAGGCAGCGAGTAGGAATCCGTCCGGCTCACGCTTCACGCACCGGATCGCCGCCCAACAAAACAATCCGATATGCAAGACTACACTCAGCAACACCCACGGATTACTGAAGGTGACATAGGGAATATACCGATACCCGTAATCGAAGATAAGGTCGCCTGGAAAAAGAATCTGCTGGAGGTATTTCAACAGTACCCACGAAACCGTGGCTACTTTTTCCATGCCTGTCGCGAGGAAATAGGGATCCGTAGTCAAGTCAACCTTGTTATCAGGAAATTGACTGATGGAAATACGCAGGGCCACGTAAGCGGCAGCGATAATTGCCATCGGCCAGGAAGAGCGTAGCGTACGAACGAGTGTGTCGCGCGTAGTGACCCAGAAAAGCAAAGGCGTCAGCGGCAGCAGAAGAATGCTGCTTTCCTTCGAGAGAAGGGCCAGCAGCAGGAATAGT
>CAYWDY010000063.1:10935-11142 GCA_964455985.1 uncultured Flavobacteriales bacterium | reverse complement strand
TGGAGGAAAACAAGCAAGTAACGGTTCAAGAAATCCAGCGATTGATCAAAGGCCGCACGGCTCAAAAGAAATTGAAGCGATTGCTGGAGAGAGGCTTGGTACTGGTAGCCGAGGAAGTGGATGAGCGTTTCCGACCCTTGAAGGAATCACGGATCAGAATAAGCGAAGCCTATGCCTCGGATTCTTCGCTTGAAGAGTTGTTTCGTC
>CAYWDY010000063.1:1834-10925 GCA_964455985.1 uncultured Flavobacteriales bacterium | reverse complement strand
ACGGAAGCGTTGCTTTATTTTTTGAAACGGTTGTATGAAACGCCTGACAAGTCATATGTCCGCAAACGGGATCTCTTTCATGAGGAGGCCATGGTTTCGGCTTCCAGTTTGCAAACCTTAATCCGAAACGGAATCTTGGAGGAGTTCCAAGCGGTCATAGACAGGATCGCCTATAACGGAGAGCCGGTTCGCCCCTTGGTGGAACTGTCTCCCGCTCAAGAAACCGCCCGTCAGGAAATTTCTGCACATTGGAAGGATAAGGATACGGTGCTCTTGCATGGCGCTACATCCAGCGGCAAAACAGAAATATACCTTCATCTGATCCAGCAAGCGTTGGAGCGTGGCGAGCAAGTGCTTTACCTCGTCCCAGAGATCGCGCTGACTACCCAATTGATACAACGGTTGAGGAAGCATTTAGGTGGAATGGTTGGCGTCTATCATTCGCGTTATTCGGGAAACGAACGAGTCGAAGTATGGAACAAAGTACTACGGTTCGCTTCGGGTGAGGAGCAATCTTCCTGCCGGGTGGTGATCGGTGCCCGGTCGTCCCTGTTTCTTCCGTACAGTCGATTGGGTCTTGTCATCGTGGATGAAGAACATGACAGTTCCTTCAAGCAATTCGATCCTGCGCCGCGGTATCATGCCCGCGATGCGGCGATCATGCTGGCCCGTCAGCACCACGCCAAAGTACTGTTGGGATCTGCAACGCCAGCCTTGGAGACGTATTTCAATGCCCGTCAGGGCCGCTACGGATTAGTCACGTTGACCGAGCGGTATGGCGGAATGCCCATGCCGGAAATCATCATAGCCGATGTCAAAGAGGCGCTTCGGAAGAAGCGCATGAAATCCCATTTTACCCCGGAGTTGTTGGATCTCATGGGTAAGGCGCTATCGGCAAAAGAGCAGGTCATCCTATTCCAAAATCGCCGAGGCTTTTCTTCCTTTTTGGAATGCCGTCAATGCAGCTGGATTCCTCATTGCAAGCATTGTTCGGTGACCATGACGTACCATAAGTATTCCCACCAGCTTCGCTGTCACTACTGTGGTTTCGCCCAGGAGATTCCGGTCTCTTGCGGTGCATGCAACGACACGCCCTTGTTGATTCGAGGATTCGGAACGGAAAAGATCGAAGAGGAGCTGCCCGTGTTTTTTCCAGATCATCCTGTAGCACGTTTGGATTTGGACACCGCTTCGTCCAAGACTTCCTATCAGCGGATCTTATCCGATTTCGAGGAGCAGCGGGTGGATGTATTGGTAGGTACTCAGATGATCGCCAAGGGACTTGATTTCGAACATGTGAGTACCGTCGGTATCCTGGATGCCGATATGCTTTTGAACTTTCCGGATTTCCGGGCGCACGAACGGAGTTTTCAACTCATGTCACAGGTGAGTGGTAGATCGGGGCGCAAGCACCGCAGGGGAAAGGTGGTCATACAGACCAAGCAGCATGACCATTGGGTGATTCGCGATGTCGTCAACCACGACTATGAGGCGTTTTATTTCCGGGAACTGGAAAATCGAAGCCATTTCGGCTATCCGCCCCACTCACGACTGATAGAGATTTCCCTTCGTCACAAGGATGAGAACCTTGTCCATGAAGCGGCACAGCGTTTCTTCTTGTCGATGCGTAACCGATTGGAAGGCCGGGTTCATGGTCCACACATTCCGGTGGTTTCCAAAATTCGCAATCAATATTACCGAACGATGTTAATCCGCATTCCACGCGAAGAGGCGGTCACTGCCGCTAAAACGGCTTACCGGGAAAGCGTCAAGGAGTTTTACCAAGAAAAGATGTTCGCGTCCGTACAAATCATTCCGGATGTGGATCCGGCTTGATCTTATCGGATCAACTCGATCCATCCGTTGCGTGAATTGCGCAGCGTCTTCATGGTGAAATAATAGACTCCTTCGGAGGCAAGCTCTCCGCTGTTCGTCGTTCCATCCCAGCGGAAATCAGGATCGCCCGTTTCATAGATGATCCGTCCCCACCGGTTGTAAATGACGAAGCGGAAATCAGCGGACTGACAAAGGTCTTCGATGAAGTATGTGTCATTTTTCCCGTCATCGTTTGGAGTGAATACGTTGGGAATTTTCAGTGCATTTTCGCACGGACGATAGATGATAAGAACCGAATCCACCACGGAGCAACCGTTTCCGTATGGTAGCGTGACCAAGTAGTAGCTGGTGTCGCCGTTGGTGGTGACGAGGAAGGTGCCGTCGTTCACATTAAGCGGTGAAACCTGCTGAGCCGGTGTCCACGTGTACGTATAGGGAGACAATCCCACCGGATCGACCACTGTTACGTGTAGGGTGTCGTACTCTTGATCGGTGACGACCAGAGAGTCTTCCAGGATATTAACGCCCAACAAGGAATTGACGTGAACCAAACCGGCGGTATCCACCGGTACGTAACAGATGGATTGGCTTTGTGGCAATTGGAAACCTAAATAGAATTGAGGTAGAAATACGCCATTGTCCACATACCAATGCGACAAGGTGTCATCGGAAGTTCCGATTGAAACGTTCCCGTCTCCGAAATCCCACGAATAGGTGGCGGCGTTGAGACTGTTTCCATAGAAGTTGACCAGAAGAGGTCTGCAGCCGCTGTCAGGTTCAAAGGTGAAGGAACCTGTCGGCCCTGGAACAATCACAGCCCCTGGATCATCAGCCGTGTCACGACATCCGAATTGATTGGTGATAATCAGGCTGACGGAGTACGTATCTGGAGGAACAGAGTAGGCATAGAAAACAGAAGCCGAGCCCTGAGGAATGGTAGTGAGTTCAAGGTCCCAACTCCATTGCGTCGCATATAGGTTGGAATCACTGGTAATAGAGACAAATACTTGAGCTCTTCGGATACCGTTCTGCTCCACGCAGGTGTCAATGGCCTGAATGGAAAATTGGGCCGGAGTAGTATACACCAAAAGGTCAATGGAAGTCGTGTCTTTACACCCGTTGGCATCGGTGGCAATGACGGTGGCGGTATAACTGCCGTTGTTGGCATATGCATGTGTAAAGGACGAAGCGGTTTCCGTACTTCCGTCTCCCAAGGTCCAGGCGTAGGTTACCGGAGGAGCCACGTAGGGGCCGGGATTGACACTGAAACCGATGTACTCGTTTCGGCAGGCGACCGTATCACCCGGAGTGGTGGATATGACCGGAGAGGGTCGGGTAGGACGAATGTAATTGGTGGAGGTAGTCGAATTACTGCAACCGTTGGCGTCAGTTACGGTAAGTGTTACAGAATAATTACCAGCCGTTTGATAGTTGGTCATAGCAGCTCCGGTAACGGTTGAACTGGATGTATTACCGTTTCCGAAATTCCAATCCCACCGAACAATATTGCTTCCGAAAACATCACTTGTATCCGCGAAGTTGACCATCAGGGGAGGACAACCGGTAAAGGGGCCTCCGGTGAAACCGGCGGTAGGGCCATTCACACGAATCGGGTAGGTTTCTGAGTTCGTGCAACCATGAATGTCAGTGATGGTCAACGTAGCCGTATAATTCCCAGGATTATTGTACAGGTGAATGGGATTCGAAAGAGCAGAGGAATCATTCGCCCCGGAAAGGGGATCGCCGAAATACCATTTGTACTGGTTGCCATCCTGCGAATTGCTACCGATGAAATTGGCAGAGAGCGGTGCGCATCCAGTATCGTTAGCTATTGAAATAACAGCATCTGGAATTCGAATTTGTACTGGTCTAGCCTTAAAGGCATCACAGCCTGTTAGGCTATTCGAGGCCGTCAACACAACGGTGAAATCGCCGCGGTTCGGGAAGACATGCGTTGGAGTCGCCAGCGTTGACGTAGTATTATCACCAAAGTCCCAGAGATAGTCCGTCGCACCCCCGGTAAGGTTGGTGAAGGTGACGGAAAGTGGGTTCGCGCAATTGTATACCGGACTGAAATCGGGCTTCGGCCCTCGAACGGTGATCATATTGGTGATCTCCAGGGTGTCTGCGCAACCGTTATTAAACGTAATCAACGTGACATTAAATGGATCCAAGGTGCCGGAGGTGTCAATGTCGTATACGTGAGAAGGATTTTGGTTCAGGCTGCCGCCGCCATCTCCGAAACTCCACTGCCAAGCGGTGATCACGGGAGGAACAACACTGATATCCGTAAACTGCACCGTATCCTGGAAACAGATGACCGTCGGCGTAGCGGTAAAATTGGTATTGGGAGGAATGCCAATACGAATGTAAGCCGGTTTTGTCAGCGTAACAGTGCAACCGGAAGCCGTGGTGATAGTCAGGGTGACGTCGTAAATACCGGGTGCAGTATACGTGTGAGTACAGGAAGATGTCGTGAAATTTTGGTTCCCCGTTCCGTCTCCGAAATTCCATTGGTAATTCGTGATGGTTGGATCGGCTGGGGAATTCACCAGCGCATTGAAACTGAAAACATCTCCCACGCAGCCGCTATCGGGCCGTGTGAAATCAAGGGTCGGTTTGAAAATCTGAATATAATTTCCAAGGGTAAGGGTGTTCGAACAGCCGGCGGTGTCTGTCACCGTCAGGGTGACGGGATAATTGCCAAAGGCGGTGTAAGTATGCACAGGGCGCTGTGAGGTGGACGTATTTTGAGACCCTGAAGTAGGGTCGCCGAAATTCCAGCTCCAGCTTACGATGCCTCCGGTGGAATCGGCGAACTGAACGGTGAAGCTGGTGTCACACGCTGCACGGTCGTTGGCTCCGAAAGCAATGGTCGGTTTGGGTTTTACCCGTATGGAAAGTGTCGCTGTATCAGAACATCCATTGGCTGTTACGACCAACGTTACCGTGTAATTCCCGCTGTTGTTGTATAGATGAGAAGGGTCTTCCAACACAGAAGTGTTATTCGCGCCGCTGCTTGGGTCGCCGAAATTCCAGTTGAATCCGGCTTGCGTGCCGGTGTTGGTGAAGTTGACGGTTTCACCCTGACAAATCACCATTTCGGAGGCGGTGAAGGCAGCCTGCGGATTAGCCAACACCACCGTTTGAGTGTCACTGCTGTTGCATCCGGCTACGCCAGCCACTAGAATAACCGTGTAAATACCGGAGTTCTGGTAGGTGTGAGAAGGAGATGTCTGAGTCGATGTATTGTTGCTGCTTCCGGGATCCCCGAAATTCCAGGTGTACGAATTGGTCAGCTGCGAATTGTTGGTGAATGAAATCGTGGCGGGTGCGTTACAGCCTGAGTTGCCACCAACGCTGAACTGAGCTACAGGGCGAGGGAAAACGAAGACCGTGTCGTTCGCTGCGCTGTTGCAGCCGTTGGCGTCGGAGACCAGCAGGTTAGGGTAGAAGGTCCTGACACCGGAGGTGCCATTCGAAAAAATATGTGTAATGGATGGACAAGCCGTATCCGACGGCGAGCCGTCGTTATAGGTCCAGAGGCATTGGGTAATGGGTCCAGAACCTGGTGTTGAGCTACTGGTGAAGGTGATTGGAGATCCTTCGCAAACCGGATCGCCTGAGGTAGAGATGATGGCTACCGGGTTGGCGAAAACCGTAATGTATCCCGATTTGATTTCTGTGTCCGTGGTAGAGCCGTTAGACACGGTTAGTTTTACCGTATACACTCCGGCGGTCGAGTACGTATGGGAGGGATTGGTTTGACTGGATGTCGCTCCGTCTCCGAAATCCCAGGCGTACGTAGTGATGGATCCTGTGGAGGTGCTCGTGAAATTCACCGTGAGATAGCCTGCACATCCGTCGCGGTCATTGGCGGTGAAATCGGCGTTGAGTTGAGCACGACTGGTATTAGCCCACAACAAGGGCAATAAAAAAGCCAGTCGAAGCAAACGGACGGTGTAAGGGTACATGTCTACAAGGTTAGGTATCCTTCAAAAGTAGTGTTTTGGAGTCTACCTGATGTCCTTTTCGTCGATGTGGATAAGTGCGTTATTAACGGAGATGCTCACAACGGAAACTACGTCCTAATTATCCTTAATTCTGCATGTTGTAACCAACATGGCGAAGTTTCTTCTCTCCCGACTGCTTAATGGCTTGCTGGTCCTTGCCGGCGTTGCTTCGTTGGTCTTTTTTCTTTTTTCGGTTCTTCCCGCTGATCCGGAACGCATGCTGCTTGGGCAACGGACTGACAGTGTTTCTCTGGCTGCTGTGCGTCATGACCTTGGAACGGACCTGCCGGTCTCTAAACAGTTCCTCAAGTTCATCAACGACCTTTCTCCGATTTCGCTTTATTCCCTTCACCGTGATAGTCCATGGTTCATGGATTTGTCCACGATTTCTCATCTCACGGTAATTCCATTCACAAATTCAGCTGTGGTTCTCAAGTTTCCCTATTTGCGCCGATCCTATCAATACAAACGCTCCGTGGGCGATATGCTTCTCGATCGGTTGCCGGACACGGCCATACTCGCATTAGCAGCCATCGTCTTGGCTACTTTGCTTGGAATTACGCTTGGCATGACGGCCGCTTATTTCAGGGATACATGGATTGACCGCGCGGCGCTTTTCTTTTCCGTTTTGTTTGTGTCGCTGCCATCATTCTTCGCTGCCATCTTATTTGCCTGGTTATTCGGGTACGTATGGCACCGATATACAGGATTATCCATGACCGGCGGGTGGAAAGAAGTCGATCCGTTCAGCGGTGAATACACTTCTTGGAAAAACCTGATACTTCCCGCCGTAGTCCTTGGTCTCCGTCCCTTAGCTATCATCATGCAATTGACCCGGAGCTCTTTGTTGGATGTGTTCAGTATGGATTTTATCCGTACTGCCCGAGCCAAAGGGTTATCCTCTCGAGTCGTACTGTGGCGACATGCGCTGCGAAATGCCATGAATCCCGTGGTTACAGCCATCAGTGGCTGGTTGGGTTCCTTGTTGGCCGGTGCTGTTTTCGTTGAATTCATTTTTGGCTGGAATGGTATTGGCAGTCTGACCGTCCAAGCCTTGGAGAATTATGATTTGCCCGTCGTCATGGGAATCGTCCTGATGATCTCTTTTGTTTTCATTCTTCTCAACACGTTAGCGGACCTGTTGAATGGAATTTTGGATCCGCGAATTCGTTTATCCGACTAACTCCCCAGCTCGTATGCCCCGTAAAATCATAGCAGGAAATTGGAAAATGAACCTGTCCTTTGCTCAAGCTATGGCCTTGGCCGACGCTGTAGCGGACGCTTTGCCGAAGGATGGAACTGCCGAAGTTGTCCTGGCACCTCCGTTTCCTTATCTGCGTGATGTGCTCGGTAGGACTGGTCATCGCGATCGCATCGCATTGGCCGCTCAGAACTGTTCCAGTCACGAGTCAGGTGCCTACACGGGTGAAGTTTCTGCCGGGATGCTATCCTCCATTGGAGTCGATTTTGTGATTATCGGACACTCGGAGCGACGTCAGTATTTTTCAGAAAGTTCGGCGTTGTTGGCCGAAAAGGTGAAGCGTTGCGTGGCCCACGGCCTTATTCCCATTTTTTGTTGCGGCGAGACGCTTCCGGAACGTGAACGGGGAGAAGAAAAGTCTGTAGTCCGTCAGCAATTGCAGGATGGATTATTCCATCTTGCGCCTGATTTGCTTCGCGACTGTATCATCGCTTACGAACCTGTTTGGGCCATCGGTACCGGCAAAACAGCTACGGTGGAGCAAGTTTCGGAGATGCATACGTTCATGCGGGAATGCCTGCAAGCGATGGATTCGTCCTGTACGGATGTGCCTCTGCTTTATGGTGGCAGTGTCAATGCCCGAAATGCTTCGGAACTTTTTTCGGCTCCGAATGTCGACGGTGCTCTGGTGGGCGGTGGATCGCTGATCGCCCATGATTTTATTTCCATAATTCAATCCATGCGCTGATCATGGCCTATCACCGCGTACAATTTCCCCTCTCATCGGTCGATGAGGATATCCTGGTGGCTTTTCTGGGCGATGCAGGATTCGATATGTTTCAAACGGAAAACGGGTGCCTGTCCGCTTTCATTACTGCTGAAAACCTCGGTGGACTTACCATGAAGGAGTTGTTGGGAACCATCCCCTCGGAAATCCTGGGTTCTGAATGGATGGAAGACGTGATGCCGGAGGTGAACTGGAACGAGACCTGGGAGAAAAGTTTCTCTCCGGTTGAAATCGGGAATAAAGTCATCATCAGAGCACCCTTTCATGATCCACCTCCGGTGGGTTGGATTGAACTGATTATCGAGCCTAAGATGTCTTTTGGCACAGGGCATCATCCAACAACGACATTGATGGTACAGGAAATGCTTGAAGTTGATTTCAAGGACAAATCCGTGCTGGATATGGGTTGTGGTACCGGTGTTCTGGCCATTCTGGCTAAAAAGTTGGGTGCGGGAAAGGTGGTCGCCATTGATATTGATGATTGGGCGGTGGAGAACAGTATTGAGAACATGCAGCGGAATAGGGTGGAGTCGGTAGAAGTATATAAAGGAAACTCCCGAATGTTGGAGGGTACTCGCTATGCATGCATCCTGGCCAACATCAACCGCAATATTTTACTCGGTGATATCGCGCGATATGCCGATTCCTTGGAGCCTGATGGTCATCTTTTGATGAGTGGTTTTCTGCTTCAGGATGTTGACGTGTTGCAGCAAGCGGCTGCCAGTCACGGATTAACCTTGGTACATTCCCGCTCGATAGAATCATGGTGTATGTTGAATTTCAAAAAATGAGAATGAGACTATTTTCAATCATCCTTTTCCTTTTCATGGTGCTGGCTGGTACGTCACATGCCCAGACGCTTCGGAATTTCACAGCTGAGCCCGGGAAGTTTGCCAAAGAGATGCAGTCCTTTCTGGAAGAAACGGATAAGCGGGAGGCCGGTAAATTGATGGAGGCTTTTTTGCCCGTCTGGACGAGTGGTGCCTTTACCGCCGCTCAGCAAGAAGCGGTTTATAAGACATGTAATTCCATGTTGAGAAAGCGGATGAAAGCCTTTCCGGATTTCAGGAACTATTTACAGACGTTGCTCAGTTTCGCCTCTTCCGGTCAGTCTGCTGCCAGTTTTCAATCGTGGCAAACGAGTATGGACAAATTGCTTCTGTTGCCTTCTCGTTACTTTTCCAATTACATCCATGTATGCGACCTGCTTTTCCGGGATAATACCCTTTACGAATCAGCTTCTGCGCGCTGGTA
>CAYWDY010000063.1:0-1824 GCA_964455985.1 uncultured Flavobacteriales bacterium | reverse complement strand
CTTCCACTTCCAATTATTCCTTCGAATTCGATTCGTTGCCTCGGATTGTATTTCCGGTGAGTCAGCTGATCTGTTCTGCCAAGTCGGATTCGTCCGTCATCGCTTCGACCCAAGGAGTGTATTATCCGACTAAACAGACCTTTTACGGTAAAGGCGGAAAAGTGAATTGGCTTCGTGCCGGATTGGACGAGAATACGGTTAGGGCTGATTTGTCCGAATACCAGATTGACATTACCGGCCCTGATTTCTTTGCCGATTCCACGGTCTTTTATTATCCCGGTTTTTTCAAACAACCCTTGGTGGGTCGTTATACGGATAAATTGTTGGCTAACGTCACTGAAGAAAATGCTACGTATCCTCGATTCGAGTCGTATACCACGGAATTGCAGATCCGTCAAATTGTTCCGGGTGTGGATTACCGCGGTGGTTTTTCGCTGGTAGGAGCAAGGATAGTAGGGTCCGGCAATAAAGAAAACCTGGCGGAGATATTCATCGACCGCGAAGGAAAACCATTTTTCCGAGCTGCTTCGTCCGGCTTTTCTATCCGAAAAGACCGTATTACCAGCGATCAGACCACGGTTTGTTTCACCTATTCGAACGACTCCATGTATCATCCAAGTGTAAGTTTGAAATACATGGTGGACAAGAAGGAGCTTACGTTGATCCGCGCCGAAGAGGGAAAATCCAAAGCGCCCTATCTGGATTCTTACCACCAGATCGATCTTTATTTCGACGGATTATATTGGAAGATCGATCAGCCGTTGATTGATATGAAGATGATCAGTGCGGCTGAAGAATCAAAGGCTATTTTCGAATCCGCCAATTTTTTCCGCAAGAATAGGTTCATGCAGTTGCAGGGTATCAGCGATGAGCACCCGCTGTATACACTCAAAAAATACGGAGAAGCACACGGGACCCGCGAGATTTACACAGAAGATCTGGCCCGAGAAATGCGTATGCAGCCGAGTGAAATCAGGTCCCTGTTTCTTTCCCTTTCGAATTATGGATTTGTAGCGTATGACGGAAAAGAAGACAAGGCGATTCTGAAAGACAGGGCCTACTATTACCTGCAAGCGAATGTCGGTAAAGTAGATTACGATGTCCTTCGGCTGGAGTCCACGATCAAGGCGCTACCGAATGCCAGTATCAATCTCTTGAATTTCGAGTTGACTCTCCGCGGATTAGCTCCGATCGTATTGTCGGACAGTCAGAATGTGGTTATTTACCCCAAAGAGCAAGAGGTGAAGATGGGTAAGAACCGAAACTTCACCTTTGCGGGAAGAATACGGGCAGGTCGTTTCGAATTCTTCGGTAAACAATTCGGCTTTGAATACCAGAATTTCAAACTCAATCTGGATAATGTCGACTCGCTTCGACTTAAGGTGGAAAGTGATAATCCCGGTGAAATCGATGACTACGGTAACCGTAAGCTCGTTTACGTCAGAAGTGTGATTGAAAACATCAACGGGGATTTGCTCATCGATGACCCGAACAACAAATCGGGTCGGAAGGAATTTCCGGTATATCCGATTTTTAATTCCAAGAAAGACTCGTATGTCTATTACGATCGTCCTTGGATACAGGACGGTGTATATGACCGAGACCTCTTTTATTTTCACTTGGATCCCTTCACCATCGACTCGTTGGACAATTTTACCCGAGCCGGCCTGAGTTTCGGTGGGGAGTTCGTGTCCGCCAGTATCTTCAAGGAATTCCGAGATTCCTTGAAGTTGCAGCCGGATCTTTCGTTGGGACTTGTCCGCGAAACCGGTCCAGCGGGTTGGTTGGCCTATGGCGGCAAGGGCACTTTCACCAATACGTTGA
>CAYWDY010000062.1:0-11255 GCA_964455985.1 uncultured Flavobacteriales bacterium | reverse complement strand
GTCGAAGGCACTCAAACAACTGTTCAGCGATGCCGACTGGGGATCGTTGGATTATCTGCTGATCGATCTGCCTCCGGGTACCGGCGACATTCACCTGACTTTGGTTTCCGCCGTTCCCGTCACCGGAGCTGTCATCGTCAGTACTCCGCAGCATGTTGCGCTTGCCGATGCCCGTAAGGGGATCAGCATGTTCCGACTGGATACCATTCAAGTACCCGTACTTGGTTTGGTGGAAAACATGGCCTACTTCACACCGGAGGAGCTTCCCGAAAACAAGTACTACATCTTTGGCAAGGAAGGCGGCCGAAAACTCGCGGAAGAGCTTAACATCCCATTCCTGGGCGAAATTCCCATCGTACAGAGCATCCGCGAAGGCGGAGATACCGGTATCCCCGTAGCCCTTGACGATCAGGGACCGGTAGCCGAGGCCTTTGCGGCTGCCGCCGATCAACTGATCCGGCAGACAGCCATTCGGAATGCTGAACAGGCTCCCACAAAACGAGTAGCCGCAGCGGCCTATTGATTCCTATCTTTGTTGGACATGACCGCCGAGCAACTCCAAGACCGCGTCGAAGAAGCCCTGGAACAGGTGCGTCCTTATTTGGCTGCCGACCAGGGCGACGTCAGCCTGATTGAGGTGACAGAGGACCATGTGGTCCGATTGAAATTTCTTGGTGCCTGCAGCTCCTGCAGTATGAGTTCGATGACCCTGAAAGCAGGCATCGAACAGACTATTTTGAAAATGGTTCCTGAAATTCGCCGCGTCGAAGCGGTAGAAGACTAGTTCTCTGCTACTGGAGGATCAGTTCATCAGGAACTTCGACACCTTCTCGAAATAAAGGTTCTTATCGGCGCTGAAATTCTCTGCGTTGGTTGAACTGTTGGTTACGACAAAGGTAGTCGTGATACCTTTCAGCGTCTTGGTATCATTGGAATTGATGAGCGGATCTTTCGCGGAAACGATGACCATGATTCCCTTGACGTGAGCATGAGGAGCTGACAACGCATACATCGGTTCAAACGTCTTGTCGAATCCGAAGGGGAGAATGACATCCTTGCCTTCTTTCTCTTTAATCTTCTTCTTCATGGGTTCGAGGCCCGACCAAGGTCCGTCCGCGATGATCTTACGGGTTTCGGTACGATTACATCCAACACCGATGGAAATGCCGGCACCGATATTTTGCCCGTACAAATCGAATTTAGTAATGGCTCTTGACTTGCGCAGATAGTCTAACATGGCGTTCAAGTCATTAAGGAATTGCGGATAGATGTAGGTCTCCGGATCGATGGCGAAATCACTGCTTGCACCATAACCACGGTAATCGTACATAGCTACATTCCAGCCGGCCGACAGAAACTGTCCGGCCAACTCGATCTGATCCGCCATGTTACCGTCGCCGGATCCGCTGACCACAATCCAATTGGTGGTCTTCTTGGTCGTCTCGAAAAACCAGGCATTGAGAATGGCGCCGTCTTTCACGGGAACTTTCTCCTCTTTGTAGGTCATGCCGTATTTCTCAGGACGTACCTTATAGTCTTTGGATGGATTCAAGGCCAAAGCTTGAAAGGAAAAACAAGCGACAGCGGTCAGAAGCAGAAAGAAAAATCTTTTCATGGTGATGTAACGATTTACCACCACAATTTCTGAAAAAGTCAACGTAGATGGAAGCTGTCCTGTAAAATGAAATCAACAGCAGGCAGGGAAAAAACCGATGTATTCTTATTTAGCGAAACACCCGGCTTACATTCCGAACACTTCCCGTTTGACCCAAGCCTTACCCCACTCCTCCAATTCCTGCGGACTCCAAAGGGACGGGTAGAATATCCTTCTTTGGAATCGAGGCGGAAGGTATTTCTGCCAATTCGTTCCTCCCGTGGCGGCAATGTCCTCCGGATCTTTCTGAAGATACCGCACAGCCGACTTGTAATGGCTCAACGGCCAATTGACATTCACGTTCACATCCAGCATCCGGAAAGCATTCTTTAACTTTTCGTCCTTCCGTTCCTCCTCCGTCAGTCGACTAAATACCTGCCACAGATTTTTGGTCGAAAACTCATGAGCCAGTCGCAAGAGTTCGGCTGCGTATTTCTCTTCGAATTGCTTCAAGGTAAGGGTCTTCTTTCCGGTTGCCAGTTCGGTAGCTCCTGCGTTCCAGTAGATGTGCTTGAACATCTCATCTATAGGACGCGGATTGGAAATGAACGAATCGCGAACATCCTTGTCCACCAAGCGGATGAAATCCGTGGAGCAAATCTCTATCATTCGGTATTGCGCACTTTGAAATCCGGAGGCAGGCAGCAAACTCATCCTGAATTTCAAAAACTGCTGCGGCTCCATTCCATCGACCATGATGTCGAAGGAACGGACCAGGTTTTCGAAATAATTGTTGATGCGATTGACCCGACTCAATAGAAAGGCGCCATCCATCGATTCGCGATCCACCACCTGCCGAATCTCACTGAGGCATAATTTGAAATAGAGCTCTGTGATCTGGTGATAGATGATGAAGATCTGCTCGTCGGGAAAACCGGTCTTGGGATTCTGCAAGGACAGCAAAGTGTCCACGTGGATATAGTCCCAATAGGTCAGGTAATCGGCGTATAACAATCCGTCAAGATAAGACACCAAGTCCTGTCCCATGACGGCATATTTCTTTTCCAACTGCTCGAGGCGCTGAAGGATTTCCGGTTTGAGTTCCATCGTTGCAAAGGTGGTAAAAAAGTGGTGATTGGTGGTTTACTGTTTCACGAATTTACCCGCTGTACGCGACCCGTCTTCCTGTTGCAACCGGTAGTGATAAAGACCGGGAGCCCAATCGCCTACCTCCACACAAAACTGTCCGTTGACCGTTTGTTGGTAAAGCAGCCTTCCTGATTCATCGTAAATGAACACCTCCGCCTGACGGTCTGGAAGAGTTCCGTACAACCGGTCTGTGACCGGATTGGGCCAAAGCGTCAAGGCCGATTCATCGGGTCGAGTCAGTCCCGTGAGCGGAGATCCGTTCACTTGGATGTTGTCGAGGTAGATATTTTGACCGAACCAGCCGAAATTGACAAAGGCGAAAATGACTTCACCATATCCGGCGTATAACGTGATGTCAACGGAGTCGCGGCGCCACTCGTTAGCCAGCGGAACGAATCCGGCAGCCGTGTACGATGGGGCCGTGGCCAATTGCTGGCCGCCTTTTCTATATAACGTGGAGAACGTCTCCCCGCAATCAGTGGAAACCCGTACTTCTAACGTGTCGCTGTAGGGAAATCCGTAGAGCGAATACGCTACATCAAAACCCAGATAACCGCTGGAGAGCGCTGTAAGGTCACACTTCGAGGTCCACACTTGGTCCTGAGCACCGGCGGCATCATACGAGTAGTTATCGTAGAACATGCTGTGTATACTGTTGCCAAATCCTCCCGCCGTGGAAACCACAGACCAGCCGCAACTGCCGTTCGGTCCTCCTTTTAGATTCCAGTTGGGATTGAAAACGCCGGTCTCGAAATCCTCCGCCAGATTCCCTGCCGGTGCCAGAACGGTTTGGATGAAATCCACTTTCGTGATCGAATCGCTGATTCCGTTTTCCGTAACGATCAGCGTCACGTCAAAAGACCCCACCTGCGTATAGACCACATCGGGATACTGATCGAAGGATATCGTGTCTACAGCTCCGGTGAAATGCCATTCGTAGGTCGCTGAATCTCCGGCTACACAATGAGGAACAAAATGAAGCGTATCGCCCGGACAGTAGAACGAGCGGTAATCGGCGGAGAAATCGGCTATGAGGGAGGAGGCTTCAGCCAGTGTGTCTTCCCATACACCGAGCTGCCACGTAGCCAATCGAATTTTGCCATCGCGGTAGAAAGGAACGATGCGTAGCGGATAACTGGCTTGCGGCAGGCCGGATCCTACAACGCTCCAGTCGGTCATACTATGATTTTTATAAAAGACTGGGCCGTGGTAGGTAGCCAGGTAAACGCCACCGTCCGTTCCAAACTGATGGGCCATCGCACGCAGGGTATAATTGTCAAGTGTCGGGGTGGTGATATTACTCCACGATGCTCCGCCATTCGTGCTTTCATAAACTTTAAGTCCATTGGCACCGGCAGGATAGGAAATCCATAACTGGTCTGCATCGGTTCCACTCAACGTGAAATTCAATTCGCGTTTGGATTGCGGAAGCGATACCTGGCTCCAAGTAACGCCATGATCGGTAGACTTCCACAATACACTCCGGTTGTTCACGACTTGTTGGGCAAAAAACACATCGGTATTGACCCGGCTCTGCTCGATCCAATATACTTTGTCAGAGGTATTGCTGCCGAAGGAATAATAGGGCTCGAAGGAGCCTCCGCCCGTGGTACTTCGGAAGATGCTGTTGTCTTTACCGAGATACGCGATGTTCCAGTAATCCCAATCGAAAAGTATGCGCGAGCTTGCGTTATCGACATAACTTTCGTTAGGTTCGGTGTTGACGGAAAAAGCAGAAGCGAATCCGTCGATGCTGTCAGGAAGTATCACGCCATCAATATCGCTGAAATACGTTTTCTTTTCGTTGCTGTAATTAACATAACCGGTAGCAGCTTCTCCCCCACCCAACTGAAGCCACTCCCCATCGGGATATCCGTCGCGCCGGGCAGCATTACCGTTATGATAACGTCCACCGGCCATGATGTCGTCGTTCCATCCTTGGTCAAATCCCCACAGAGCCGTTCCGTAGATACCCGTGGTGCGGGACTCATGTGTCTGCACGAAATCGGTAGAGTAATTGATCCCTCCATCACAAGCAAACCAGAACTCCTCCGTGGTAGCTGACGTCTTATAAATCTTGAACTCCTGGTTATCCGGGTGAATAAACTCTACAGAACCGATGTAACCACCTACGGGCTGGTAGGAAGCGGCGCCATCGTCACTTCGCCACAAACTCATTCCACCGATCAAGATTCGGTCGGCATTCAGCTGCGAAACCGCTAACGTGGTGTTGTAGTAGATCTGGTTATACGTATCGTTCCCTCCGCTAAAAGTCATCATGTTAGGATGGCTTCCTGCGTTATACGGCGCTCCGATCTGACCGTGCGGATGGGACCATGACTCACCGCCATCGTCACTGCGGTACACACCAATCTGTCCATTAAGCTGCAACTGCGCTGTGCTTTGACTCTGCCCGACCAAGAGGACATACAGCCGTGACGTGTCGGCTTCCGTAGTGGCGATACGGCCGCCAAAACTTTCAATCAATCCGACATCAACAGCTGGAACTGAAAACCAACCGGTAGGTTTACGCACAAACGTTGAACCGCTATCGGTAGATTTGTAGAAGTATGGAATCTTATCGGCAGCATCATACCGCAAAGCATACACTACCGAAGGATTTAACGGATTAGCAGTCACCGACTGGCACTGGCCACCGAAGATACCCGACCACGTGTTACCACCGTCGAGCGAACGGTACAACGAATCACCGGCAGCAAGAAAAACCCGGCCTGAGCGGAATGAATCGTAGGTGAACTGCCAAACCGCTATGTTTCTTCCGGAAAAGGAACCGGAGGTGATCTGTGTCCATGTAACGCCACCGTCGGTAGAGCGAAAAACACGTTCGTCGGCACCAACCAATACATCGTTTTCATCGAACGGGTTGACCGCAACAGCGGTGACCGTTACCTGGTCGGTTTCCTGCGAAAGGTATGTCCAATGCAACCCGTGGTCCGTGGATTTGTACACGCCGCCGTTTTCCGTTCCTGCATACAGGATGTCGGGATTTGACCTTGAACGGTCTATGCAATAGACGTTGGCATGCCAAGAGATGTTCACGATGGGATCAGACGCGGCATTGCGTCGGCGCATGTGGCGTTCCGGCCCGACAAAACGCCAACTGGTGGCTCCTCCGGAGGAAAGCCGTGAACGGACAAGCGTTGTCGGAGGGGATATCGTTCCGTCGTCTTGGGTCCGCGACTGAACGTATCGGCGCCAATGATGATAATAGGGCTCGAACGGATGCTCGCCATTCGACTTGCGGTAGGACTCATAGGCTTTCTCCACCTCCAAGACGTTGGGCGAAGAACGTTGGATCATTTTCAGGTAGACCGGAATAGCAGGATCCAGCGTGTCGGGCAAACGAAAGCGGAACTGAGCTTGGACTGAAACTGAAACAAGGATAAAGAGGAGGGCAAGGAAACGCTTCATCCTCCGAAAGTACAAAAAGGAAATTCGGTTATTTCGGCATGACTGCCGGTGGATTCAACAGATTTTCATACCCGGTAAGATCCATTTTAATGGATCCGATCAGGATATCCGTCTGGACGCGTACCGGAATACGATTGGCATCATCGCTGACCCAGACCGTCATATCTTCTTTCTCCTTGAATACACGTCCCTCCTGAAGCAACGGCCTGAATTTGACACAGCGGAAATAGCCTAAATCCGTTCGAAGGGTTTCCCGTCCCATGAATTTAATGTTGAGCGGAATGATCTCATCGTCAAGATATCCCATGATTGGGAAAACATCGCCAGGCTTTGCCGTTTCGAAGTCAAGAGTGCGAGCATAGAAAATGGCGGACACCAAATCCTGTGTGTACTCGGGAATGGCAATCGTCTTCTCCTGACTCTTGGCGGAATCCTGATAATGATTGAATACTACCTGTTGGGTTTTCTTGTATCCGCCCTCACTGATATTGCGAATGAAAAGCCAAGGCACTATCGCGTTACAGTCAATAAAACTTTCGTAGCGGTCACGCACCTTAAAGAACCAATCGAAGGCACCTTGGGATTTGCCCGTACCGACAACGTGGTAACATTCCCGAGGGCCGATCTTCTGGATTTCCGCGGCGACTTCCAATTCCGCTGTTCCCGCATCGACAAATCCATAGTGGACACGGAACTTCAGTTTTTCTCCGGCACGAAACGCCTTGTTTTCTACCGTACGCAGGCTTTTAGTCTGGGCTTGGGCCGGAGAAAGAAAGGCAAAGAATAAGAGGAATGATACAACGGATAGGGACTTTACCATACGGCGTAGTCCTGATAACGAAAAGGGAAAAACAATATTATCCGATGACATCAATCGATGTCGGCACGACCTTCGATTTCATGATCCGCTTCTGATGCCTCGTCCATATTTTCCTGGTTTTCCATGAAAATCTGCTTGCGATCGGGCAAAGACAAATCCGTCACCTCCTCGGAAACGACGGTTTCAAGCGGCTCATCTTCGGATTGCTGAAAGGCTTCCGCGCCTGTTTCTGTATCCGCCGTAATCATGACCTCTTCTTCCAGCACAATGACCTCCGGATTATCCTGAGGGGCATCCAGTTGTTGGTTGGGTTCATCCTGAGCCGACATGTCCATCTCCATGGAGTCGGCCGGTTGACCGATCTCGTTGGACTCGACGTGAATGTCTTTCAACTGCGGTAGGTCTTTCACCGACTTGATGCCGAAATAATCCATGAAGCTTTCGCTCGTGCTATACAGGATCGGGCGACCGGGACCGTCGCTCTTGCCGGAGATGGTGATGAGGTCTTTTTCTAAAAGTTTTTGGATCGCGTAATCGCAGTTGACACCACGGACGTGCTCGATTTCGGATTTCGAAATCGGCTGCTTGTAGGCAATCATGGCCAACGTTTCCATCTGAGCCACCGAAAGCTTCTTCTTAGCCTTGTGTTGGATCAACGCGTTGATGGTCGGATGGAAATCCTTCTTCGTCAAAAACTGGAATCCTTCCGAAATCTCCACCAGCTCAAAAGCGAAGCCGTCACCCCGGTATTTCTCTTGGATTGCTTCCAAGGATGCACGAATCTCCTCCTCCGTGAGCTCCCAGCCGTAGCTGAGTTTCAGGGATGCGGCGATTTCGTCGATACCCAGGCTTTGTTCGGAACAGAATACAAGGGCTTCAATATGTTGATGGAGCTGGTTCATAGGAAGTTAGAGCGGTGGAAACAATGGTTTGTTTCCGGTTTCAAACATAAAAAAAACGGGGGTACAATCCCAAAAAACAGCTCAAAAAATGAATAAGAAGCTAGTTTTAAGGTCGATAAGATTTACACGACAATATTGACGATACGCCCGGGCACTACGACCACTTTTTTAGGCGTTTTTCCATCAAGCAGGCGCTTCACATCCTCGGCGGCAAGTACAGCAGACTCGACCTCTTCTTTGGAAAGGGTGAGTGCCAATTCCAGGTTCATCTTCGTTTTACCGTTCAGGGAAACCGGATAGGCGAAAGAATCCTCTTGCAGGTATTCTTCCTTCAACTCAGGAAACGACGCCCGCGTCACACTGCTTTGGTGTCCCAGCTTCTGCCACAACTCTTCGGCGATATGCGGTGCAAAGGGCGCCAACGCCACGGTCAACGGTTCCAATATGGCACGGTGACGGCATTTCAAATCGGTCAATTCATTCACACAAATCATGAAAGCACTCACGGAGGTATTGAAGGATAGACGTTCCATATCGTCCTGGATCCGCTTGAGGAGTTTATGCAATGCCTTGAGCTCTTTCCGGCCGGGCTCATCCGACGACACGTGGAATCCTTCGGAACCGTGGAACAGCTTCCAAAATTTACGCAGGAAGCCTGCGGTACCTGTGATACCGCTCGTGTTCCAAGGCTTGGAGAGTTCGATCGGGCCGAGGAACATTTCATACAGCCGGAAACAATCCGCTCCGTATCGCTCGATCATGTCATCAGGATTGACGACGTTCCATTTAGACTTGGACATCTTTTCAATCTCTGTTCCGCACACATACTTGCCATCTTCCAGAATGAATTCCGCCGAAGCGTACTCGGAACGCCACGCGCGGAACGCTTCTACATCGAGTATGTCATTTTCTACCAGATTCACATCGACGTGCAACGCCGTGGTAGCATACTGGTCCTTCAATCCGAATGATACAAACGTTTGGGAGTCCTTGATCCTATAGACGAAGTTGGAACGGCCCTGGATCATTCCCTGGTTGACCAATCGTCGGGCGGGTTCTCTGACCGGAATAAATCCACGGTCATAGAGGAACTTGGTCCAGAAACGAACATACAACAGGTGACCGGTGGCATGCTCAGATCCCCCGATATAGAGATCGACTTCTCTCCAGTAATCCACGGCTTCACGCGAGACGAACTCCCGGGTGTTGGCAGGATCCATGTACCGCAGGAAATACCAGGATGAACCGGCCCAGCCCGGCATGGTGGTGGTCTCTAATGGAAATCCCTGATAGGACCAATCGGCTGCCCGGGCCAAGGGAGGCTCACCCGTTTCGGTGGGCAGAAACTTATCTACTTCAGGAAGAACGACGGGCAGGTCTTTTTCCGGAACAGCTGTCGGAATACCGTCGCGGTAATACACGGGAATGGGCTCTCCCCAATAACGCTGACGACCGAAGGCCGCGTCGCGCAACCGGTAGTTGGTCTTTCCTTTTCCGCAAGCCTTTGCTTCCGCCTCGACAACGATACGACGAACCGCTTCGGAATAAGTCAATCCATTCAGGAAATCCGAATGAATACATCGGCCTTCTTTCGCATCCCAACTGGCTTTAGCGTAATCCCATCCTTCGGGCGCTTCGATAACCGGAAGAATCGGCAATCCGTATTTGGAGGCAAAGGCGTGATCGCGTTCGTCGTGGGCAGGGACCGCCATGACGGCACCGGTTCCGTAGCCGGACAATACATACTCACCAACCCATACGGGAACCGGTTTACCCGTGAACGGATGACGCACGTAAGCGCCCGTGAATACGCCACTGACACTCTTGTTCATTTGCCGCTCGCGTTCCGATTTGTTCCGAGCGGTCTGCACATAGGCCTCGACGGTAGAACGCTGCTCGGGCGTGGTGATGCGGTCAATCAGCTCATGCTCCGGGGCCAGGGTAACGAATGAAACGCCGAATACGGTATCCGGTCGTGTCGTGAACACTTCCACATAGCCATCGTGTCCTTCCAAAGTGAATTGCAAGGAAGCACCGGTTGATTTTCCGATCCAGTTGCGTTGATGTTCTTTGATTGAATCCGACCACTCGATTTCATCCAGGTCGTTTAAGAGTCGTTCAGCATACGCCGTGATGCGCATGCTCCATTGTTTCATCTGCTTGCGCTCGACGGGGTGACCACCGCGTTCGGATACGCCCTCCTTTACTTCGTCGTTGGCCAGCACCGTACCCAGGGCGGGACACCAATTGACCCAAGCTTCCCCCAAGTAGGCCAGTCGGAAATGCATCAGCACTTCGCTGCGTTGTTTCTCGGAGAAGGAGGCCCATTCGCTGGCGCTGAATGGCGGCAATAAGGATTCTACGTCACCGGTCAGGACGGAGTCATCGGTCCCGGAAAACCCCACTTCGGAGAAGCGTTTTTCCAACGTCTCAATGGATTCTGCGCGGTCGGTAACCGGATTATACCAAGATTGAAAGAGCTGTAAGAAGACCCATTGCGTCCATCGGTAATACGACGGATCACTGGTTCTGATCTCCCGGGACCAGTCGTAGCAGAAACCGATGTTATCCATCTGCTCGCGGTACCGTTCGATGTTACTGGACGTAGTAACTGCGGGATGCTGACCGGTTTGTATAGCGTACTGTTCCGCTGGCAATCCGAACGAGTCGTATCCCATCGGGTGCAACACCTGGAAACCCTTCAACCGCTTGTAGCGGGCATAGATGTCGGAGGCGATATACCCCAGCGGGTGCCCGACATGCAGACCCGAGCCGGACGGATACGGGAACATATCCAGCACATAACACTTGGGTCGGTTGGCGTCAGCCTCTACGCGGAAGGTGCTGTGCTCTTTCCAGTGTTTCTGCCACTTCTTTTCGATGTTCCTGAAATCGTACTCCATAAGGTTATCTAGGATGGCGAAGATAAGGAATCGCGGTGGCTTGCGTTGTTCAAAATTTCATGGATAAAAGAGACCATCGGGTGTCCGCCATGGGCCCTCCACCGCCCTACCTTTGTCCGTATGACCCAATCGTTCCCCACCGGGACCAACCGCCGCTTACGCACCTCGTATTTTACTTCGGTGCTCAGCATTTCGCTGGTGCTGTTCCTGGTCGGACTGTTGGGACTGCTGGTCATCGATGCCCGTCGGATATCGGATTACGTAAAGGAGCATGTCCAACTCGTGATTTACCTGAAGGACGGCGTTTCGGAGCAAGAAGTGATGGTACTGAAACAACTCGTCGAAACATCCGATTTCGCCAAGTCGGTGCGGTACGTCTCCAAGCAAGAGGCTCTGGACAGCCTGAGAAAGGAATTGGGCCCTGAAGCCGTAGGTATTCTGGAATCCAATCCGCT
>CAYWDY010000061.1:6026-11263 GCA_964455985.1 uncultured Flavobacteriales bacterium | reverse complement strand
CAATGACACGTGGCCTGGAATTTCCTGGAGTAGTACGGACTACTATGGCCGTTGGAAGGCACTGCATCACTCGTTGAAGGAATTATACGGTACCATGATGATCACCACCACCATTCAGGATAGGCATGTGGATGTCTATGTGGTTTCTGATTCGCTGTACGATGATTTAGCACGTATGGAATTACGCGTACTGGATTTAAAAGGCAATCTTCGCTGGTCCGAAGTGGCTGCGGCTGATATCAAAGCAAACGCCTGCAGCCGCGTACTCTCCCGCGACCTTTCGCGATACATTCTTCCCTATGATACCGACAATGTGGTGCTGAATATTCGTATCTATCGGGATAATCAGGTCATAGCGGAATCTAACCGCTATTTTTGCTTGCCTAAAAATTTGAGACTTCGTCGACCTGCCCTCACGGTTCGTGAGCTTCCCGCTCTGGATGGCTTCCGTCGTATTGAAGTAAAGTCTTCTGTATTGGCCAAGAACGTCGAGTTGAGCTTCAACGACGATCCCTCTGTTTTTGATCGCAATTACATGGATCTGCTTCCTGGTGAGCGTTACGAATTCCGAATCACTGACGCCGCGTTTCCTGCTGATGCGGCTGGAAAAATAAAAATCCATTCCCTGATCGATACCTATTGAACATGAAACGATTCTTCCTTTTACTCTTGGCGCTAAACGCAAGCCTGCTGACGTATGCTCAATCGACGGATTACGCCTCCTTCGTTGATCCGTTCATCGGTACAGGTGGTGCTGGTCACACCTATCCAGGTGCTACGGTTCCCTACGGTATGCTTCAGCTTTCACCGGATACACGCATCGACGGCAGCTGGGAAGGATGCAGCGGATACCATTATTCCGATTCCGTCTTATACGGATTTTCGCATACGCACCTCTCGGGCACAGGATGCTCCGATTATGGCGACGTGTTACTGTTGCCGTTCCGGGGAGCTACGCTTCCAGCTGAAAAGAAATCCACACGATTCCGTCACAGTGACGAAGTCGCTAAACCGGGATATTACGCTGTCAAGTTACGCGATGAAAAAGTCGATGTGGAGCTGACGGCTGCACTTCGCTCGGGATTTCATCGCTACCGCTTTGATGCAGACGATACGAAGAACATACTCGTGGACTTGTATCACCGTGACCGGCTGCTGGATGGGAAGATTGATGTCGTTTCCTCCACCCGTATCGAAGGATACCGACGTTCGGAAGCGTGGGCGAAGGATCAATGGATTTATTTCTCTATCGAATTCGATCAGCCATTTCAATGGATTCCCATGCCTGAAGCCGACGGACAGAAAGTCCGTAGAGCGGTTTTGCGTTTTGATTCCAAGAATAATGTCGTTTGTGCACGCATAGGAATCTCCTCCGTCAGCACGCGTAACGCAGCGATGAACTTAGCCACCGATTTTCACGATTGGGATTTCGATGCAGCCCGTAAGCGGGCGCACGATGCCTGGAACAAGGAATTGCGTCGTATTGAAATCACCGGCGCATCCCAGGAGCAGCGTACTGTTTTTTACACGGCACTTTACCACTGCATGGTGGTACCAAACACCTACAGCGATGCCAACGGAGAGTACCGGGGTCGCGACGGGAAAACCCATCGCGCTGTGGGATATACCCAATATAGTGTGTTTTCCCTGTGGGACACGTTCAGAGCATGGCATCCGCTGATGACGCTCATTGATCGCGCCCGGACGTTGGATTACATCAAGACTTTTCTTGCGCAGTATCAACAAGGAGGTATGTTGCCGGTCTGGGAGTTGTCTGCCAACGAAACGGAATGTATGATCGGCTACCATGCTATTCCGGTTATCGTAGATGCATGGATGAATGGCATCCGTGAATTCGACGGACGGTTGGCGTTGGAAGCCATGCGGCACAGTGCCGAGAGCCGAGAAAGGTTCGGATTGGGAGCATATATCGACGGTGGCAGACTGACCCTTGATGACGAGCACGAGTCTGTCTCTAAAACCTTGGAATATGCTTACGACGATTGGTGCATCGCTCAGTTTGCACAGGCTATCGGTCAGCCGGAGATACACAAGCAATACATGCTTCGCTCGCAATCCTGGAAGAACCTGTTCGATCCCGTCACGGGATTCATACGTCCCGTCAAAAACGGCGGATGGATGCAACCGTTCGATCCCTATGAAGTGAACAATAATTTTACCGAAGCCAACGCGTGGCAGTACACGTTTTTTGTGCCACAAGATATTCCCGGGCTGATGAATCGGTTGGGAGGCAAAGAAGGATTTGCTGCAAAACTTGATGCGCTTTTTTCCGCTGATACGAAAACCACTGGACGGGAGCAGGCCGACATCTCGGGATTGATCGGTCAATACGCCCACGGTAATGAACCCAGCCATAACATGGCTTACCTGTATGATTATGCCGGCCAACCTTGGAAAACCCAGCAACGTGTACGTCAGATCTTGGATGGTTTTTACAAACCCTTGCCTGACGGGTTAATCGGAAATGAGGATTGCGGACAGATGAGTGCGTGGTACGTGATGAGTGCCATGGGTTTCTATGCCGTTACGCCCGGGTCAGGATATTATGCCATAGGGACACCGTTATTTCCGCAAGTGACGGTTCACTTGGAGAATGGCAAAGAACTCAATATCCTGGTTGATGAATCAGGCCCCGGCCTTCCGTACATACAGCAAGCAGATTTCAATGGCCAGTCTATCGGCACGTCATTTATAACTACCACCGCGATACAGCAGGGTGGTGTTCTCTCGTTTTCCATGGGAGACCGGCCGAATACCGGTTGGGGTATTGGACCCTTTTTACATCCGAGTGTAGAACAAGGGCAGGAAATCGTACTTACGCCTATGCTGATCTCCGAAGGCTATACGTTTGTCGATACCATGCGTATCACGATTGCCTCGGAAGTAGATTCTGTATTTTACACCATCGACGGCCGTTGGCCCGATTCCCGTTCAACGCGTTATACGGGCCCGATTGCTATCACCGAATCAGGCACCCTGCAAGCCATTGCCTATAAGAATGGTCGCCCCAGCAAACTGGCGCGTGGAGAGTTTTTTAAAGTGCCGCATCCAGACTGGACAGTGACGCTTAGCAGTACCTATTCCAGTCAGTATTCCGCCGGTGGACCTTCCGGACTGATAAACGGAATTCGAGGTTCGGTGAATTGGCGTAAAGGCGACTGGCAAGGGTATCAGGGACAGGACTTCGAAGCTGTAGTGGATATGGGAAAGTCCAGGAGTATCACGAATGTCAGCACAGGATTTCTGCAGGATGTACGACCATGGATCTTCATGCCGTCGGAAGTGATCTACTCCGTATCGACGGATGGAACGGTTTTCACCGAAGTATATCGAATGAAAAACACCTTGCCTGATTCTGTCACGGAGGCACAGGTCATTGATTTCAAAGCGTCACTACCTAAGACCGAAGCACGTTACGTTAAAGTAAAAGCGATCAACTACGGCAACTTGCCAGCATGGCATCCCGGTGCCGGATACCCCGCTTATATCTTCGTGGATGAGATAGAAATCAAGTGATCGAAGGTTCGATCAGTAATTGAAGTACTTGGAGTTCCACTGCATGTCGCTGAAGCGCTTGTTGTAGGAAAAAGCAAGCCATAAAGAAATACCGGACAATCCCAGGAAAAGATGCACGGTGAACCAAAGGCGCAGATAAATCTCGCTTTCCAGGTTGAAGACATGCAGGATCGAAGAAGGGATCAGAAACGAGGTGAGGAAGCACAAGGCCATCAGCGAAAAGAAGAAGGTCTTGAAATTCTGAATCGGCCAAACCAACCAACGGCGCCAAGCCTGTAAGTCATTGCCCCAACGGTGAAGCAGGAAATAATTCCCGTCTGACAGTTCGGCAAACAGTAATGGATCCTTATGGATATTCTCCAGGTCAAACAGGTGGTCAGGAGCGATGATCTTGAAGGACGTGATGGTGCATTGGTAGGTTTTCTCGAACTCCTTGATCTGTGCGATGGCTTCGTACGGATAAGGGGATTTGAAATAACGTGAGTCCAGAAAACGGAGGCGGTATCGGATACACGTATTCCGAATCGCTTCCAGCGTATAAACCCGATCGGGTTGCATTCGCAGCACATCCGCTGACGTAGGCGCCGAGTTATCGCCTTTCAAGCGGTTAAGTAAAGTGGCATCCTGTTCGCTGGCTTCGTTCAACAGGTCATGAACCGAATCCAACCAGGCTTTCTGCTTGCGTTGTTCACGCTGCAGTTCTGCTTCGATATTGATAGGGGCGGTTATTCTCATGATGTTTCAACAAGAAATTAAGCGGATTTGTTTTTAGTGCAAGGATTTTACGCGGCATAAAAAAACCCTGTTCGTTGAAGAACAGGGTTTTTAGGGGGAAGGGGCGGGATCTTAGTAGTCCATGCCACCGCCCATACCACCCGGCATGGCCGGCATAGCGGGCTTATCTTCCTTGATTTCAGCCAATACGCACTCCGTAGTCAGCAGCATGCCTGCGATCGAGGCTGCATTTTCCAAGGCCACGCGGGTGACTTTGGCAGGGTCGATGACCCCGGCTGAGTACAAGTTTTCGTATTTGTCGGAACGGGCATTGTAGCCGTAATCCTCTTTGCCTTCGCGGACCTTCTGCACGATGATGGAACCTTCCATACCGGCATTGGCGACGATCTGACGCAGCGGCTCTTCCAGAGCACGCTTGACGATGGCGATACCGGTGGTTTCGTCTTCGTTTTCACCACTCATCTTATCCAATACGTTGATGGCACGGATGTACGCTACGCCACCGCCGGGGACGATACCCTCTTCAACAGCTGCGCGGGTAGCGTGCAGGGCGTCATCTACGCGGTCTTTCTTTTCTTTCATCTCCACTTCCGTGGGGGCACCTACATAGAGGACAGCTACACCGCCAGCCAATTTGGCCAGACGCTCTTGGAGTTTCTCCTTGTCGTAATCGGAAGTGCTGGATTCGATTTGGGCTTTGATCTGGTTCACACGAGCCGTGATGTCGGCTTTCTTGCCGGCACCGCCGACCACGATGGTGTTGTCTTTGTCGATCGTGACCTTCTCCGCTTTACCGAGGTAGGAAAGGTCGGCGTTCTCCAGTTTGAAGCCACGCTCTTCGCTGATCATCGTGCCGCCCGTGAGGATGGCGATATCTTCCAGCATGGCCTTGCGGCGATCGCCAAAGCCCGGAGCTTTTACAGCGGTCACTTTCAAGGAACCACGGATCTTGTTTACCACCAAGG
>CAYWDY010000061.1:4968-6016 GCA_964455985.1 uncultured Flavobacteriales bacterium | reverse complement strand
CGCTTCACCGTCGATGTCTTCGGCGATGATGAGCAGCGGGTTGCCGGTCTGAACTTGCTTTTCCAGGATAGGAAGAAGCTCTTTCATGGAAGAGATCTTCTTGTCGTAGATCAGGATGTGCGGACGATCCAGCACAGCTTCCATCTTATCTGCGTTGGTGACGAAGTAAGGGGAAATGTAACCGCGGTCGAACTGCATGCCTTCGACGATTTCCACCGTCGTTTCAGTGCCTTTGGCTTCTTCCACCGTAATGACACCTTCTTTTTTCACCTTTGCCATGGCATCGGCGATTAGTTTTCCGATCTCAGCGTCGTTATTGGCTGAAATGGTGCCTACTTGCTCGATCTTCTTGTTGTCGTCGCCGACTTTCTTGCTCATCTTATGGAGCGTCTCAACGACTTTCTCGACCGCTTTGTCGATGCCGCGTTTGAGGTCCATCGGATTGGCACCGGCAGCTACGTTTTTCAAACCTGCGGTGACGATGGCCTGAGCCAACACGGTAGCGGTCGTGGTGCCGTCGCCGGCTACGTCCGCGGTTTTGGAAGCTACTTCCTTCACCATTTGTGCGCCCATGTTCTCGATCGGATCTTTCAATTCGATCTCTTTTGCTACGGATACGCCGTCCTTGGTGATGGAAGGAGCTCCGAATTTCTTATCGATGATGACGTTACGGCCTTTCGGTCCGAGCGTCACTTTCACTGCGTTTGCCAATGCGTCAACACCCTTCTTGAGTTTGTCGCGGGCGTCAATGTCGAAAATGATTTCTTTTGCCATGTGTTTTTAGTTGATTGGGGTTAGGATTTAAAGGTTAAGGGTATAGTTCTTCATCGCGCTTTCGTAGTAATCAACGAGAGGGTCCGAAGAGAGTCTGACCCGATGGTATGATCAGATGACAGCGAAAATATCGCTCTCGCGCATGATCAGATACTCTTTGCCTTCGATGGTGATTTCGGTACCGGCGTATTTTCCATACAGGATCGAGTCACCGACCTTGACAGTCATGGGTTCGTCTTTCTTGCCGGTTCCGACAGCCACGATGCGGCCACGC
>CAYWDY010000061.1:0-4958 GCA_964455985.1 uncultured Flavobacteriales bacterium | reverse complement strand
GCCGGGGCCTACGGAAATGACCTTGCCTTCCATCGGCTTTTCTTTGGCCGTGTCCGGGATGATGATTCCACCAGCGGTTTTTTCTTCAGCCGGAGCGGCTTCTACCAGCACGCGGTCGGCGAGGGGTTTGAGCGTCACTTTACTCATGATGATTGGGTTTTAAGGGTTAATGGTTTAGTGTAGTTTGAGAAAGATATCCTGAATCGGATTTCAGGACGCGGACATCTGTCAGTAACTGTGCCAAGCAGGCTATAGGTGCGGGTTTGCTGTCATTTTTTCAATTTCCTGTCATCCTTGCGGAAGCGTCGGGGAGAGGGGTGACAAGCTGACACGCGCCGCCAATTATCCAGTTAAGGCGTTACTCCTAAAAACAAAAAGACCGCCCGGTAGGACGGCCTTATCAATGTGTTTATGATCGAATCACTTGCCAGCCGGGGCAGGAGCCGCTTCTTGTTGGGCGGGCTGCTGAGCCGGTTGCTGAGCCGGTTGCTGAGCCGGAGCCGGTTTCTGTGCGGCCGGAGCCGTAGCGGCATTGTCAATCTGTTCTTGCATAGAAGAAGATTCAACCTGACGGTCTTCGCTGCCGGGGAGGGAGAAGCTGGCGGCCAAACAAAGGACGACCAAACCAATGGCCAATCCCCAGGTCAATTTCTCGATGAAATCCGTGGTTTTTTTAACACCCATCAACTGGTTGGCTCCAATAATGCCAGAAGCGATGCCGCCTCCTTTGGGATTTTGAACTAAAACCACCAGAACGAGAAGGATGCTGACCAGGACGATGAGGACTGTAATAGCTGTGAACATGACTTAGTTGGGTTCAGAGTTGGAAGGAGATGAACCCTCCAACGTTGTAATGAGGGTCGCAAAGTAAGCGCTTTTTTCCGGATGAAGCAAGGCCAACCGGCGATACGCACTAATGGCTTTATCCGTGATTCCCTGATCGGCGTATATTTTTGCAAGTGTCTCAGAAACAAGGTCTTCGTGTTCCTCCACGCTTCGTTTCGCCTGCACCGAAGGATTGAAGAATTCAGCCTTCGGCTGGGGAATGATCCGGGGAGCCGTTTCGATGAACTGATTGATGAGCACCTGCTGATCGGGACCGGGAACCGTGGTTGCCGGCTCGGAGGCCCAAGATTTTGTTACCAGGGGTTCTGGATCCGGTTCGGAATCGGCGGAAATTTCTTCTACTTGCCCGAATCGGGATGACTTCTGATTTTCCCGAAGCCACGCATAAAAATCCGTAACAGGCGGATGGCTGGAAATGGGTTCTTGCATCACTGCCGGCTCTTCAGGTTTGACCGGCTGAATCTCTATGGGTATCGGCGGAAGCTCGGGTAAGGCTTCCAGCGCTTGCAATATATTTTCCTCATACGCATGAGACAATTCCAGCTCCTGCAGCAACGGTTCCGCATCCATGGTAACGGGTGGTGGGTTTTCGGATGGGCTCGCTGAAGTTTCTGAAACAGGTTCTACCTGAGTAACCGCAGCTGAGTCCGAGGGAGCTGGTTCCGGTTCACGTTTCATCGCAGCCTCTGCCAGAGGCTGTAGTAACGATTCGAGTCGCTGACGGACCACGTCGTGAGGATCCCCGGGAACAGACGGAGGTAACTCTACCGATTCTTCCGGCGTCCAGTAGGTGACATCAACAGGGCTCTCCGCCGACAAATGCGTATCGCCTGCCTCTGCCGGATTTCTGTCGTCCTGAAAAAACGGCCGAGTGGTATCTTCTTCCGCAGTACTGATGGGAACGGGTATCTCCATGCCTGAATCGCGGAACGGGGACTCTGTGCCGTCGATACGCAACGGCGAATCAGTCTCTACATGAATCAGGTTGAACAGGGCCGTGCGGTCCGGAACGGCGATGGCAGAACGCCTAAGTTGCTGTTCGTACCGGACATGATCCTGCAGGTACATGCTGCGTGTGAGCAACAGCTGGGCAGTCTGGCAATACGGGTAATCACGGACGAATTCCGACAACAGCAGCAGATCGGATTTTTCCGTCGATCCTTTGCTTTGTACCAGTCGTTGGAAATGCCTGTAGTCCATTACCAGTTGATGAAGGCTTTATTGAATATATCATCCACCAATTGGTCCGTGACTTCTTTCACCAATTGCTCCTCGATCGAACTCAAGTTCGAATTGCTGTCGTAATCGGTGAACCGGGAGAAGGACGTTTCAAAACTGTTCTTCTCGTTTTTATGGTTGATGTACTTCACAGCGACAGTGATCGTCAGTCGATTCTTGGCGGCAGTCTCGTTCGGAAGGATCGATTGCGGTGTAATGGTATACCCGCTGATGGTCCCTTCGAAATACACGTCGCCATTTCGGTCAACTGGCGTCAAGCTGGTTTGGGCCACGAACTTCTCTTTTAACCGCTCCGTGAAATACTGACCCAAGGCGGGCGGCCCGAGCGCGGCAGTCTTGGTGAAATACTTGACCGTGATGGTTTTGGTATCCGGGGAAATCGAAGCGCCGCTCAGGGAATAGGATACCGAACATCCCGAAAAGATACCGCCAACCAGCAGGGCGATGAGAAGCATGTTCAATAGGGCCTTCAGACGCATGGGGTGCGGAAGATAGCGATTAAGATCGTATCCCGTATTCATTCATTTTGCGATACAGGGTCCGTTCCGAAATGCCCAATTCCTTGGCGGCCATTTTGCGTTTTCCCCGGTGTTTATCCAGCGCCTTGCGGATGAATTCTTTTTCTTTCTCTTCGAGGGATAAGGATTCTTCCACCTCCTCATGCGGGTGCAGCGGTGTGGATCCGACAACGCCGGAAGAGGTCATCGGAACAGACGGCAGCGTCGGTGCGTGGATGATGATACCCGGATCCGTCGTCGGGATGACTTTAGCGTGTCCATCATCCGGATGAAGCTGTTCGATCAGATGCCTGTTGCGTTCGCGCCAAGCCGGATCCTCGCCGTGCTGAATGATCTCGTGGATCAATTGTTTCATGTCATTCATGTCCTTCTTCAATTCGAAGAGGACCTTGTACAGAATCTCCCGTTCGGAAATTTCCTGGCCGCCACGAGATCCGTCTTTAAGCAGCACGGGTGATGTCACCAGCGGAGCAGGAGGGAGGTAATGCAATAACGTATCAGCACTCAGGTCACGGCGTTTTTCCAGGATGGAAAGCTGCTCAGTGATGTTTTTCAGTTGACGGATATTGCCCGGCCATCGGTACTGGACCAACAACTGTATCGCATCGGAAGACAGCGCAACGGCCGGAACCCGGTACTTCTCGGCGAAATCGCTTGCGAACTTCCGGAACAGTAAAGGAATATCCTCTTGTCGGTCGCGCAAGGGCGGGATACGGATAGGAACGGTGTTGAGTCGATAATAAAGGTCTTCCCGGAAGCGGCCCTGCTCGATAGCCAACAGCATGTCCACATTCGTGGCGGCTACGATACGGACGTTGGTTTTCTGGACTTTCGAGGAGCCCACTTTGATGAACTCGCCAGTTTCCAATACGCGAAGCAAACGCACCTGCGTACTGAGCGGCAGTTCGCCCACTTCGTCCAGGAAAATCGTTCCACCATTGGCGACTTCGAAGTAGCCTTTACGCGCCTCGTGTGCGCCAGTGAAGGACCCTTTCTCGTGGCCGAACAATTCCGAATCAATCGTTCCCTCCGGAATAGCACCGCAGTTCACCGCGATGTAGGGACCGTGTTTGCGGGGGCTAAGCTGATGGATGATCTGGGGAAATACTTCTTTACCTACGCCGCTTTCTCCGAAAATCAACACGCTGATTTCCGTGGGCGCAACCTGTTTGGCGACATTGATGGCGTGTTCAAGCAACGGGGAATTGCCGATGATGCCGAAACGGGCTTTGATATCTTGAACGGTCATTTTTTACTTTCTGATAAGGGGCTATTCAACGAAAAAGAAGTGGCTACCTATCGTCTTCGGTTCAGCTTTCTACAACTTCACCTAACAACGTGGCGGAGGTGCAGGAATTGACTCGGACGTTGACGTAATCGCCGGGACGGTATGGGCCTTTGGGGAATACAATGACTTTGTTTTCGGTGTTGCGGCCGGAGAGGAAATCATCCGATCGCTTGGAGGGAGCTTCCACCAAAACGCGGTGGACTCGCCCGACATGACGTTGGTTACTAAGAAGCGACAGACGGTTCTGTAAATCAATGATCTCTGTCAGGCGGCGTGACTTGTCCGCTTCGGTCACGTCGTCCGGATACTTCCGGGCGGCCAACGTACCGGGTCTTTCCGAATACTTGAACATGTACGCATAATCATATCCGGCCCATTCCATTAAGGATAGTGTATCCTGATGCTGTGAATCGGTTTCTCCGCAGAAACCGGAAATGATATCTGTGGATAAGGCACATCCGGGAACGATACGCCGGATAGCTTCGATGCGGTCCATGTACTGTTTCCGGGAATAACCACGGTTCATGCGTTCCAGTACTTCTGTGTTGCCGGATTGTACGGGCAAGTGGATGTACTTGCAGATATTTTCATACTTGGCCATCACGTGCAAGACGGCATCAGTCATGTCTCGCGGGTTACTCGTGGAAAAACGGATACGTAGATCAGGATGAATCAGAGCCACACGTTCCATGAGGTCGGCGAACGTGGTAAACTGTTTTTGCTCGTCAGCAGGCAATCGGTGTTCGAGCGCAGCTTGCGTTGTTTCCGTAGGCAAGTCTTTTTTGGGCCCGCCGCCCCACCACAAGTATGAATCCACGTTCTGTCCCAGCAACGTCACCTCGCGGTATCCTTTATGGAAGAGGTCTTGGGCTTCAGCGATTATCGATTCGGGATCTCGGCTGCGTTCCCGGCCGCGGGTGAAAGGAACAACGCAGAACGAACACATGTTGTCGCAGCCACGCATGATGGAGATGAAGGCGCTGACTCCGTTGCTGCCCAAACGTACCGGACTGATTTCCGCATACGTCTCTTCGCGAGAGAGCAGTACGTTCAGCGCCTTTTGCCCG
>CAYWDY010000060.1:4641-11309 GCA_964455985.1 uncultured Flavobacteriales bacterium | reverse complement strand
TCCGATTTCACGGAAGTGGATTTCTTCTTGGCTGACGCTACCTTGGGTGACACGATCTCCGTCGATGTATTCAGCGTAGCTGCTGGTGTTCCTGACGCGGTTATTGCTACCACGGGCACCTATTACATTACGGCAGCTGACACCGGCGGTGCATTCATCACCTTGCCGTTGTCCTCTCCGCTCACCGTTGCTCCTGGCCAGTACTTTGTAGGTCTGCACCAGCAGTCGATCAATAACGTGACCATCGGCTCCGCTACGGATATCTTTACGCCGAACAGCGCTTTCTTCCAAGTAAACGGCGGAACCTGGAATCCGGTAGAAGTTGCCTTCAACATAGCATTCATCTTGCGTGTACGTAACCCGTATTCCTCTGCTTCCGGTATTGCTTCGGTAACAAACTCCAGCGACCTCATGGTTTACCCTAACCCTTCCAACGGCGCATTCACCCTGAGCAGCGATGCCAAGAATGCTACGGTAACGGTTACCAACACCTTGGGTCAAACGGTTTATACCAACCGCTTCGACAGCATGAACCAAGTTCGCATTGATCTGGGCACCCAGGCAAACGGCGTTTACACCGTCCGTGTACAATCCGATGCCGGTGTCATGACCCGCAACATCACTATTTCCAACCGATAATCCGGTTATCCTTACAAAAAAGGTCGCCCCGAAAGAGGCGACCTTTTTTTATGGGTTCAACTCATCAAACTTTCTTGATCGCCTTGGCGAGTTTCGAGGCGAAAATGAAATCGTTCACCTCTTGGTTATCCGTTCGCAGGATATCGTCCACGTTGCCCTCCCACCATTTCTTTCCCTGATGCAGGAAAAGGATCTTATCCCCGATTTCCAACACGGAGTTCATATCGTGGGTGTTGACAATGGTCGTGATGTTGTATTCCTCGGTGATCTCTTTGATGAGATTATCAATCACAATGGATGTACGCGGATCCAAACCGGAATTGGGCTCGTCGCAGAACAGATAATTGGGATTGGGAGCGATGGCCCGTGCAATCGCCACCCGCTTTTTCATTCCGCCACTCAGCTCTGAGGGCATCAGCTTGGCAGCCTGAGGCAGATTGACGCGGTTCAGGCAGAAAGCCACACGGTCACGCTTTTCCTCCAACGTCATCGTGGTGAACATGTTTAGCGGAAACATCACGTTCTGCTCTACATTCAGCGAGTCGAAAAGCGCTCCGCCTTGGAAGACCATACCGATCTGTTGCCGGAACGGTTTCCGTTCCTTCTTGGATAGTCCTGAAAATCGCTGATTATCGTAAAGGATTTCCCCTTCATCAATCTCTTCCAGCCCCACCATACATTTCATCATTACCGTTTTACCGGAACCGGATCCTCCGATGACCAGGTTGATGTTCCCTTTCAGGAAAGTCACGCTTACGTTGTGCAAGATCTTCCGCTGAGGAAAACTCTTGGAGATATTTTTCAACTCGATCATATCAGAATGAGCTGCGTAAGGATGTAGTCGAAAATCAGGATGAGGATGCTGCTATAGACGACCGCGTTCGTGCTGGACTGTCCTACTTCCAACGCTCCGCCTTCCGTATGATAGCCATGGTACGAGGAGACAGTCGTGATCACGTAAGCGAAGGTCACCGACTTGATGATGGCGAACATTACATTGTATGGAATGAACCGGTCTTGAATTCCTTGAATATAATCCACTGAAGAAATGACTCCGGCACCCGTTCCTGCCACCCAGCCTCCGAAAATCCCGAGGAACATGGAGATGGTCACTACAAAAGGAAATATCAATAACGCGGCAACCACCTTCGGGAGCACGAGATACGCTGCCGAATTGATGCCCATGATTTCCAAGGCATCGATCTGTTCGGTGACACGCATCGTACCGATCTCAGAAGCGATGCTGGAACCAATCTTACCTGCCAATACCAGACTGATCATGGTCGGTGAAAATTCCAGAATGACAGAGTCGCGGGCGACAATCCCTACGGCAGACATAGGAATGAGTGGATTCAACAGATTATAAACGGTCTGTATGGTTATGACTGCGCCCATGAATACGGACACCAACGCTACGATACCCAGCGAACGGACCCCAAAGTTGTCCAACTCCCGGATGAATTGTTTCCAATAAATCGGGAATTTTTCAGGACGGGTCATCATATCCTTCATGAAGATCCAATAGCGACCCAGGTGAAACAGCCAACGCTTCATCGGTTTAAAAATACGGAATACTCCTACAGTCGAATGATAACACGCGCATCTGTTCTCCACACGGTTATTAATTCACTATCTTTAAGGTATGCTGAAGTCATACCGGTTGCTGCTCATCGTTATCATCGGCTTCTCCCATAGTGGCTGTTTCCTCTTCAAAAAGAAATGTGATTGTCCTTCGTTTGGTCAAGCTCATCCTGAAATTCAACGGAGAGCTGCTACCGGTCTGCACCCGTCAACGGGTTTATCCACCCCAACAGGCCCATACTCCTCCTTTCCGGGGAAAATCTGTCTTTCAGAACCCAACTAACTGTTTTACAACAGGTTAAAATAGAACGAAAGGCTGGAACGCCCCGTAAAATTGGGTTACTTTTGCCTCCTATTTAAATCGAATCTAAATAACGTGTCAGACCTCCGCCCCCTTTCCGCTGTTAGACCCGGGCAACGGGCGGTCATAGACGGTTTCTCTGACTTCGAGATTTCCCTGAAGCTCATGGAAATGGGTTGCGTCCCGGGCGAGCCCATCGAAGTCATCCGACTGGCACCGTTAGGAGATCCCATGGCGATTTCAGTTTCAGGCTACATGCTCAGTCTTCGAAAAGATGAAGCCAGTGCCGTATTGGTTCGGATGAACGGATGATCATATCGTGAGTAAGCGGATCAAAATAGCGCTGATAGGCAATCCGAACTCCGGAAAGTCAACGGTATTCAATGAGCTGACCGGCTTACAGCAGAAGGTCGCCAATTTCCCCGGCGTGACCGTTGACCAACATTCCGGCTATTGCGACTGGAAAGACAGTTCAGGTCAATGGGTGCGTGCCGAAATCATCGACTTGCCGGGAACCTACTCGTTGTATCCGAAATCCCCCGAAGAAGAATTGCCCTTCCGGATGCTTTGCAATCCGGATCATCCCTTGCATCCGGACATCACCATCGTTGTGGCGGATGGCACCAACCTGAAGAGAAACCTCTTCCTCTGTTCGCAGGTTATCGACCTGAATATACCCGTCGTTCTGGCGGTCAACATGATGGATCTGGTTCGCAGCAGGAATATCGATATCGATTTCGCTGCGCTGGAGAAATCCCTGGGGATCCCGGTGGTTCCTATGACCGCCCGGAAGAAACAAGGTATCGCTGAACTTAAAGCCGCTCTGGCGACCACTTCCCTACCCACCACCCACCTTCATCCTGATGTACGTCAGATGGCGCCTTCCGTCGTGGATTCCATCCGAACGACCTTGCGGGTGAACAGTGACTTTAACGCATTCCTGGTAGCCAACAACATCAAGCTGATCGAAACCTTCGAACTCACTCCGGAAAAACGGAAAGAGATTGAGGCCTTGGTCCAAACGGAAGGATTCGACACGCAGCAGCTGCAAGCACGTGAGACACTGGAACGATACAAGATCATCACCAAACTGCTGCAGGAATGTGTGCAAGAAGTACGACAGCCGATACAATCGAGTATGTCTTACCGCATAGACTCCCTGCTGACCCACAAGATCTGGGGATACGTGATCTTCCTCTCCATCCTCTTTGTGATCTTCCAATCCATTTTCAGCTGGGCTTCTTATCCCATGGAGTGGATCGATTCCGGCTTCAGCATGTTGAATAACTGGGTGCAATCCACCCTGCCTTCGGGAATCCTGAATGACTTGATTGTCGGAGGAATCTTGGCAGGACTGAATGGCATCATCGTTTTCATTCCTCAAATCGCACTGCTTTTCTTTTTCATTGCGTTGCTTGAAGACACCGGGTATATGGCACGAGTCAGTTTCCTCATGGACCGGGTCATGCGTAGCTTCGGACTTAACGGCAAGTCACTGATTCCGCTGATGAGCGGTGTCGCATGTGCCGTGCCCGCACTGCTTTCGACACGCACCATAAAAAATCGGAAGGAACGGCTGATCACCCTGATGGTGACGCCCCTGATGAGTTGCTCCGCTCGTCTTCCCGTTTACACCCTGCTGGTCGCCGTAGCGATTCCGCCGTGGCATGTCTTCGGCGTATCGCTACAGGCCATGGTCATGATGGGATTATACCTGATCGGCTTCCTGGCTGCCTTGGCCGCCGCTTGGGTCATGAAAAAACTTTTCCGGACCAAAGAGCGGAGTTTTTACGTCATGGAATTGCCGCTTTACCGTATGCCACGGTGGAAGACGATCGCTTTACACATCCTTGAAAAGGTCCGTATTTTCCTGTTCGACGCAGGCAAGATCATCTTGGCTATTTCCATCATTCTATGGGTTCTCTCGTCCTTTGGCCCCGGTGATTCTTTCCGCCGCATCGAAGAACGATATGCTTCGGTTCCCGAAGCACAACGGGATTCCCTGGAACAAAACATGCAATCCGAAAAGCTGGAAGCCTCTTATGCCGGTAGAATCGGCAAAGTCATAGAGCCGGCTATCCGACCGCTTGGCTATGATTGGAAAATCGGAATCGCGCTGATCACCTCGTTCGCTGCTCGAGAAGTATTCGTAGGAACGATGTCCACCATCTACAGCGTGGGCGACGAGCGCTCTGCTCAGCGTACCCTGAAGGAGAAGATGCAGGAAGAACGTAACCCTGATACCGGCGGCCCTCGCTACACCATGGCCGTAGGACTTTCATTGCTTTTATTCTATGCCTTTGCGATGCAATGCATGAGCACGCTCGCCACTGTTTACCGCGAGACACGACGGTTTCGCTACGCCGCCTTTCAGTTAATCTACATGAGTGGCTTGGCCTATGTCTCAGCACTGATTGCCTATAAACTGTTGACGTAAATCCTTCGGGATTTAGTTGCTTTTTTTGAATGCCGAGTACGGAGGATATGGATGAGCTTGAGCAGGAGAGCCAGAAATGAGAATGAATAGGATCAGTCTCATTTCTAATTTCTAATTTCTCCATTCTCATTTCTGAATTCCGAATTCCTCCAATAGCCTTATCTTGTGCTTCGTTGTGGCCACCATCGAAGAAGTCCTGACCAAATACCTTCCTGCGGCAGCTGTACCGGCTTGCACGCGTTGGATCGTATCCCGCGACATCCACCTGAAGATCACCGGCACCCGCTCCTCCAAACTGGGCGATTACCTGCCTTTAGGCCCCGGTCGTGGGCACCGTATCACCATCAACCATGACCTGAATCCCTACGCATTCCTTATCACCTTCACGCATGAAGTAGCTCACCTGCATTGCTACATCAAGTACGGGGCACGCCACGACCCGCACGGAAGGGAATGGAAGCAGGAGTTCAAAGTCCTTTTGGGTCACTTTCTGGATCAGGGTATTTTTCCGGATGATCTGGAGACCACCATCCGCAAGCACCTGCTGCATCCGCCGTCGTCGAGCTGCCACGATCCGGACCTGATGAAAGCCTTGAAATGCCATGATCCGGCCGGGGCCGAACGGGTTTACCACTTGGACGAACTACCCGACGGAAGCACCTTCCGAATACATGGAGAAAAATCGAAACGGCTGTTTCAAAAGGGCATAAAAAACCGGACCCGCTACCGGTGCCGGGAGGTCAACTCGGGCAAAGATTACCTCGTAAGCGGCATCGCAGAGGTCATTTTACTCTCCGATACCGCTTCCCATGGATAATCGCTTTCCGTGGTTTTTCAGTACATTTGTGGCCTATCCGTATGGCTGAAAACACTACTTCCCCCCGCAACCGTTTTCAGGTTTCTGACATGGCCGAGCACTTGATCGGATCAGAAATCATCAAGCTGGCCACTGAGATCAACGAAAAGATCAAAAGCGGAAAGAAGATCTACAATTTCACCATCGGCGATTTCGATCCGAAAATATTTCCCATCCCGGCTGAACTGCAGGAGGCCATTTTCAGCGCCTACCAACAACACAGCACCAACTACCCGATGTGGAACGGAATGCCTGAGCTGCGAAAAGCCATCAGCGCCTTCCTGAATGATTACCAAGGCATACAGTATTCCCCCGACGAGATCCTGGTAGCGGGCGGTGCACGTCCCATCATCTATTCGGCATACCGTACTCTCTTGGATCCGGGCGACAAAGTGGTTTTCCCGGTTCCTTCGTGGAACAACAATCACTACTGTCATCTTACAGGGGCTCGACAGGTTTTCGTTGAAACGAAACCGGAGAACAACTTCATGCCAACGGCGGATGAATTGCGTCCGCACCTGCAGGATGCCCAATTGCTCGCCCTTTGTTCTCCGCTGAATCCGACCGGCACCGTATTCTCCAAAAAACAATTGGAAGACATTTGCGACCTGGTCATTGAAACCAATCGACAGCGTAGTCCGGATAAAAAGCCGCTCTACCTCCTCTTCGACCAGATCTATTGGGTACTGACCTACGGAGATACCCTCCATTACGATCCGGTGACGTTGCGTCCGGAGTTGCGTGACTATACCATATTCACCGACGGTATTTCCAAATCACTCGCCGCTACCGGCGTGCGTGTCGGCTGGGGCGTCGGCCCGCCGTCGATCATCTCCCGCATGCGCGACGTGCTG
>CAYWDY010000060.1:434-4631 GCA_964455985.1 uncultured Flavobacteriales bacterium | reverse complement strand
CTTCGGTCCACATGCCATCATCGATAAGATGAAGGCCATCAACTCACACATAGGCTCATGGGCCCCTAAGCCGGAGCAAATCGCGACTGCACATTATCTGGATCGTCGTGACCGGGTAGATAGTTTTCTCCATTCATTCAACCATGAAGTGGAAGAACGGTTGCAACGCATCTACCAGGGCATCATTGCATTGAAGGATCAGGGGCATCACGTAAATGCCATCGCCCCACAAGCCGCCATATACCTGACTGTACAGTTCGACCTCACCGGCAAAACCACGCCGTCAGGCAAAGTACTCGAAAGCCAGCATGATGTGTTGGAATTCATCCTGAACGAAGCGAATCTGGCCTTAGTGCCCTTCGCCTTTTTCGGTTCCTCCAAAGATTCCCCGTGGTACCGCCTTTCTGTCGGCACCTGCGACAAAACCAAGATCGACGAAATGTTGGCATCCTTGTCACAAGCACTGAACAGCCTTCGTTGATCCTCTTTCCAGATTTATCCATGAAAAATAATTATTGCGTTATCATGGCCGGTGGAATCGGCAGTCGATTCTGGCCGATGAGCCGAAATGATTTTCCAAAGCAGTTTCTGGATATCCTGGGCAACGGCCAAACGCTCATCCAGCAGACCTATCGACGTTTCCTGACGATCTGCCCGCCGGAGAATATCTTCATCGTCACAAATGAAAGTTATGTAGAGCACGTGACCCGTCAACTACCGGAGCTTCAGGCGAACCAGATCCTCGCGGAGCCGCTCCGTCGGAATACCGCTCCCTGCGTAGCTTATGCGGCCCATAAGATCCACGCGCTGAACCCGAATGCCAATCTGGTGGTAGCCCCTTCCGATCACGTCATCAAGGACGAAGCCCGATTCATCGAGGCCATCAAAAAAGGATTGACTTTCACGGAAGCCGGAAATCATTTGCTTACCATTGGCATTCAACCCAGTCGTCCGGATACCGGTTACGGCTATATCCAATTCCAGGACACCGATAGCCAGGAGGAGTTCTCCATCTCGCGCGTAAAGACTTTCACGGAGAAACCAAATCTGGAAATGGCCAAGTTCTTCCTGAAGAGTGGGGAGTTCCTGTGGAATGCCGGCATTTTCCTGTGGAGAGCCGACAGTGTCCTGAATGCCTTCCGGGAACATCTACCGGATATGCATGCCTTGTTTGAAGAAGGCCAAGCGCTTTATAACACGCCGCAAGAATCGGCCTTCATCAAGAAAACCTACGAGCAATGCACTAATATCTCCATCGACTACGGCATCATGGAGAAGGCTAAAAACGTGTATGTCCTGTCGGCTGAATTCGGCTGGAGTGATCTTGGCACTTGGAAATCGCTATACGAAGAACTTCCCCATGATGAATCGGCCAACGCGGTAGTAGGTCAGCATGTCATGCTGGACAAATCATCGCATTGCATCATCAACATTCCGAAGGACCAGTTGGCCGTGATACAGGGACTTGACAATTTCATTGTCGCTTACAGCAACAACGTTTTACTTATCTGCCCCAAAGACGATGAGCAACAGGTCAGAAACCTGGTAAACGATGTGAAGATCAAAAAGGGAGACCGGTACGTATAAGTCATCCGGAATATTTTCTCCAGGCAAACTTTTCTACAGTAATCAAGCACTGCTTCTCCCGCGGGAGGAGCAAATCACTTCATATCACCCACCATGTCTGACGGGATGACCCATGCGTCAAACTCTTCCGCGGTCAGATATCCCAACTTGACACCCGCCTCTTTCAGCGTCGTTCCTTCCTTGTGAGCTGTCTGTGCGATCTCAGCCGACTTGTAATAGCCGATCTTGGTATTCAACGCGGTGACAAGCATCAGGGAATTATGGAGATTGCGGTCGATGTTCTCCCGGATAGGAGCGATACCTGTGGCGCATTTGTCGTTGAAAGAAACGCAAACGTCACCGATCAGGCGGGCCGAGTGAAGGAAATTATAAATCATCAAAGGCTTGAACACGTTCAATTCGAAATGACCGGTGGCGCCGCCTATGTTGATGGCTACGTCGTTACCCAGTACTTGAGCAGCGACCATCGTCATCGCCTCGCACTGTGTCGGATTAACCTTGCCCGGCATAATGGATGACCCCGGCTCATTATCGGGAATGTGTATCTCCCCGATTCCGCAACGCGGACCGGAAGCCAGCAAACGGATGTCGTTGGCGATCTTCATGAGTGAACAGGCGACCGTCTTCAAGGCACCATGCGCTTCGACAATGGCATCGTGCGCAGCCAAGGCCTCAAACTTGTTCTCCGCCGTACGGAAAGGCAATCCGGTGAGTTGGGCGATATGGCGGGCGACATTGACATCGTATCCCTTAGGTGTGTTGATGCCGGTTCCAACCGCCGTGCCTCCAAGAGCCAGTTCAGCCAAGTGAGGCAGCGTATGTTCGATGGCACGGATACCGTGATCCAGCTGGGACACATATCCGGAGATCTCCTGACCCAACGTCAACGGCGTGGCGTCCATCAGGTGCGTCCGTCCGATCTTTACAATCGGCATGAACTCTTTGGACTTGGCAGCTAACGTATCGCGCAAGGTTTTTATGCCGGGAATGGTCACTTCCATCAACATACGGTAAGCGGCGATATGCATAGCCGTAGGAAACGTATCGTTCGATGATTGTGATTTATTGACGTCGTCGTTAGGATGCACACTCTTCTTCTCATCGGTCAACTGTCCTCCACTCAGGACATGAGCGCGGTAGGCTACAACCTCATTGACGTTCATATTGGACTGCGTACCCGATCCGGTCTGCCACACTACGAGGGGGAATTGATCATCCAGGCTACCCGTCAGAATCTCATCACACACCCTGCCGATCAGGTCGGACTTTTCCTGAGACAAAACACCGGCATCCAAGTTGGCCAAGGCCGCTGCTTTCTTCAGGAAAGCGAAAGCTTGGATGATCTCACGGGGCATACGGTTGATATCCTGAGCGATCTTGAAATTCTCAATAGACCGTTGGGTCTGGGCTCCCCAATAGGCGTTGGCAGGAACCTCCACGACACCCATGGTGTCCTTTTCTTTACGGAATGACATGGTTATGATAATTGGGACAATCGTTTTATAAAAACAGGAATCAGTTCTTGCTCATCTCCATCAGATACGCCTTGATGAACGGATCGATATCGCCATCCAGCACACCTTGCGTATCCGAAGTCTCCAAATCAGTACGAAGGTCTTTCACCAGCTTGTAGGGATGCAACACATAGTTGCGAATCTGGGAACCCCACTCGATTTTCTTTTTGGTGGCTTCTGCGGCGGCTTTAGCCTCGTTCTGCTTGCGCATCTCCATTTCATACAGCTGCGACTTCAACATCATCATGGCCCGTTCGCGGTTGGCACCTTGGGAGCGCTCTACCTGACATACGACCACGATACCTGTCGGCTTGTGAGTGATCTGAACCTTGGTTTCGACCTTGTTCACATTCTGCCCACCTGCTCCACCTGAACGGGAGGTCTGGATTTCAATATCGGCGTCCTTGATTTCAATGTTGATGGTATCATCCACTACGGGATACGCGAACACGGAAGCGAAGGAAGTATGCCGACGTGCATTGGAATCAAACGGTGAAATGCGTACCAGACGGTGAACGCCGTTTTCTCCCTTGAGGTACCCGTAGGCAAAGTCGCCGTCAATCTGCAGGGAGCAGGATTTGATTCCGGCTGTATCGCCGTCAGACAAATCGAGTTCGGTGACCTTATAGCGGTGCTTCTCAGCCCACATGATGTACATACGCATCAACATGGAAGCCCAATCCTGGCTTTCGGTACCGCCGGCACCGGAGTTGATGGTGATGATGGCTGAAAGTTTATCCTCTTCAGCACTCAACATGTTCTTGAATTCCAAGTCTTCCAACAAACCAAGGGATTGCTGGTAATGCTGGTCGACCTCGGCCTCTTCGACTTCTCCGGCTTTGAAAAAATCGTAAAGTACAGTCAGGTCTTCGATGGAGGATTCAACCGTCGAAAAGGCATCTGTCCAGTCTTTTTTCTGGCGGATGCTTTTAAGTAATTTTTCTGCCGCCTTGGGGTCATCCCAAAAACCGGCAGCGTGGGTCAGCTGTTCTTCTTCAGCGATGGAGGTACGTTTTCCATCGATGTCAAAGATGCCCCCTCAGCGCATCGGAGCGCCCTTTAAGTTCTTTCAGTTGTTCTGCAGTCATAGCGGGGC
>CAYWDY010000060.1:0-424 GCA_964455985.1 uncultured Flavobacteriales bacterium | reverse complement strand
AAAAATTGATTTCCGGGAATGCGCGAAGGGAAGTTGACGAGGTAGCCTTGATTCAACTCAATCGTCTTCACCACCCAAAATACCCCACACCATTTCGGGCTCGAAGCCCCGGGATATCGCATAGGCTGCCGCTTGGTGTTTGCGCTTCAACGGATGAGTCTGAGCGGACTTGCGCAACCGATCACCAATGACCTGCTTCAAGACCTTCCGGTACTCGGTATCGTCAATCGTGGACAGTGCTTTTCGAATCAAGGGCTCCGAAACCTGTTTGGCCTTGAGCGCAGCGCGTATCTTGATTCTTCCCCACTTTTTGATGCGGAATTTCCCGCCCGCAAACGCCTCCGCAAACCGCTCTTCCTTCAAGTAACCATCACCGATCAATCGAGCCAGCAGCTCTTCCACCTCCCGCCGATGCAATCCCCAG
>CAYWDY010000059.1:0-11370 GCA_964455985.1 uncultured Flavobacteriales bacterium | reverse complement strand
ATTGCCTCGAGGCACTGGGAGACAAAACGGCGGCCCGAAACATCGCGATCCAGGCCGGAGTGCCTGTTCTGGGAGGAACGAAGGAGTCAATCGAGACTCTTGAGGAAGCTCGGCAGAAGGCTCAGGAAATCGGTTTCCCTCTCGTGATCAGACCCTCCTTCACCCTCGGTGGTACCGGCGGAGGATTCGTCAATACCAAAGAGGAATTCGACAGCGCCCTCAACCGCGGACTGCACGCCTCTCCCGTCCACGAAGTGCTTCTCGAACAATCCATCATGGGTTGGAAGGAATTCGAACTCGAGTTGCTACGCGATTCTTCAGGAAACGTCATCATCATCTGCTCCATCGAGAACTTTGATCCGATGGGTATTCATACCGGAGACTCCATCACCGTAGCCCCGGCCATGACGCTCTCCGATACTACCTATCAGAAGATGCGCGACTTGGCCATCAAGTGCATGAACGGTATCGGTACGTTCGCCGGCGGTTGCAACATCCAGTTCTCTGTCAATCCCGATAACGAGGACGAGATCATCGTCATCGAAATCAATCCGCGTGTATCGCGCTCCTCGGCTCTTGCCTCGAAAGCTACCGGATATCCAATCGCCAAGATCGCAGCTAAACTCGCCATCGGCTATAACCTCGATGAGATCAAGAACCAGATTACGAAAAGCACGTCTGCATTCTTTGAACCGACTCTTGATTATGTCATCGTGAAAGTGCCGCGTTGGAATTTCGATAAGTTCAAAGGCACGGACCGCCACCTCGGTCTGCAGATGAAATCCGTCGGCGAAGCCATGGGCATCGGTCGCTCTTTCCAGGAGGCCCTTCAAAAAGCCTGTCAGTCGCTGGAGATCAAGCGAAACGGACTGGGTGCCGATGGTCGCGAAATCCGTGACCAGGAAGATATCCTTGACAGCCTCGAACGTCCCCGGTGGAACCGCTTGTTTCACATCTACGATGCGTTCAAGCTTGGCATTCCGTTCAATACTATCCGAAAGCTTACGAAGATCGACCCGTGGTTCCTCCGGCAGATCGAAGAGCTCATCGTTTTAGAAAAAGACCTGCAGCAGTTCACCGTCGATACCATTCCTCGCGAATGGATGATGGTGGCGAAGAAGAAGGGCTACGCAGACCGGCAGATCGCACACTTGCTGGGTTGTCTCGAAAGCCAAGTGTGGAAGCGCCGCAAAGAATTGGGCATCCGTCGCGTCTGGAAACTGGTGGATACCTGCGCTGCCGAGTTCGAAGCGAAAACGCCTTATTACTATTCGACCTTCGACGAAGAGAACGAATCCATCCCAAGCGACAAGAAGAAAATCATCATCCTCGGATCAGGACCTAACCGAATCGGTCAGGGCATTGAATTCGATTACAGTTGTGTTCATGGTGTCTTGGCGGCTCGCGAATGCGGCTATGAAACCATCATGATCAACTGCAATCCCGAAACAGTCTCCACCGATTTCGATATCTCGGACAAATTGTATTTCGAGCCTGTTTTCTGGGAGCACATCTACGAAATCATTGAACACGAACAGCCCGAAGGCGTCATCGTGCAATTGGGCGGACAAACAGCCCTGAAGCTCGCCGAGAAGCTGGATAAGTACGGAATCAAGATCATCGGTACGAGTTTCGCCTCGCTTGATCTCGCCGAAGACCGCGGACGGTTCTCCACACTTCTCCGTGACTTAGGGATTCCGTATCCTAAGTTCGGCGTGGTGGAGCATGCAGACCAGTCTGTGCTCTTGTCCCGTGAATTAGGATTTCCGCTGCTCGTTCGTCCCTCGTACGTGTTGGGCGGACAAAGCATGAAGATTGTCATCAACGAGGAAGAACTGGAGCAGCATGTCGTCAAGATCCTGCAGGATATTCCCGATAATAAGATTCTGCTCGATCACTTTTTAGAGAAGGCCATTGAGGCCGAAGCGGATGCCATCTGCGACGGAGAGGATTCATACATCATCGGCATCATGGAGCACATCGAGCCGGCCGGTATTCACAGCGGCGACAGCAATGCCGTACTTCCTCCGTTCGATCTTCCCGATACGGTCATTAAGCAGATCGAAGACATCACCCACAAGATCGCCAAGGCGATGAAGGTGAAAGGGCTGATCAATATCCAGTTCGCTATCAAGAACGATACGGTCTATGTCATCGAAGCGAATCCGCGGGCTTCCCGTACCGTTCCCTTTATCGCCAAGGCCTACGATGAGCCGTACGTGAATTACGCCACCAAGCTGATGCTGGGAGCCAGTACCCTCAAGGATTTTAAGTTCCATCCCCGCAAAAACGGTTACGCCATCAAGGTGCCGGTGTTCTCGTTTGAGAAATTCCTGGACGTCAACAAGGAGCTCGGCCCCGAAATGAAATCCACGGGTGAAGCCATCCATTTCATCGATGATTTGAACGACGAGTTCTTCCAGAAACTGTACAACGAGCGTAATCTGTACCTGTCCCGCTGATCCTGCCGATGTCTTTCACCGAGTTCCTGATCACTGTTGTTATTCTCTTCATCCTTTTCGGGGTGCTGCGTCGTTGGGTCTATACGCAAGCGTACCGTTCATTCACCAAAGCTGAAATGGATTTCCGCCGGCAGAACGCCCGTCCTGCCAAGCCCGAAGGCGCCGTATCGCTTGACGGATCGGTGAAGCCGAAGTCCCTGCACGACGAAGGTGAGTACGTCGATTTCGAGGAAGTTAAAGACTGATTAATTGCCCGGTTGTCCGTAGGACAATTGACTGCTTTTTCGCACCTTAGCGTGAACATTTCCGCTATGAAAAAGTACCTCCCTCATCTTTACGCCATCCTGTTTTTCCTGGCTGTCGTCGTATTCGTATTCCAGCCGGTATTTTCCGACAAGGAATTGAAACAGACGGATATCAATAACTGGAAAGGCATGTCCAAAGAAATCACCGATTTCCACGATAAGACCGGTGAGCAGACATATTGGACCAACTCGATGTTCGGAGGGATGCCGGCGTACCAGATTTCTGCCGTTTACCACGCGAACCTGATCCAGTACCTCAACAAGGTGTTGATGTTAGGATTGCCTTCGCCGGCGAATTTGGTTTTTCTCTACCTACTGGGTTTCTACTTTTTGTTGGTGACCCTTCGCGTAGATACCAAACTGGCCGTGCTGGGGGCTGTGGCTTTCGCTTTCAGCAGTTACTTCATCATCATCATTGAAGCAGGACACAATTCCAAGGCGCATGCCATAGGCTATATGGCGCCGGTAGTGGCCGGCGTATTGATGACCTTTCGCGGTAGACTGTGGTTGGGTTCCATCATAACCGGTCTCGCTGTGGCGCTGGAGTTGTATGCCAATCACCTTCAGATCACGTATTACCTTTTGCTGATACTTGTAGTTCTCGGATTGGTGGAAGGTGTTCAAGCGGTCCGTTCGAAACAGTTGGCCTATTACGGCAAGGCCTTAGGCATGATGGTCCTCATGGCGTTGTTAGCTGTCGGTACCAACATCACCAACCTGTGGGCTACCCAGGAATATTCGAAGTACTCTACCCGCGGACCATCCGAACTGACCTCGGAGAAAGAAAACAAGACGACCGGATTGGACCGTGATTACATCACCGACTGGAGTTATGGAGTAGGAGAGAGCTTTACGTTGCTCGTTCCCGGATTCAAAGGAGGCGCCAGCGAAGCGATTTCCAAGAATCACCGCGATGCCCTCAAATCGGTTAGTGCCGAATACCGTGAAAACGTAGGTGGTTTCAGCGCTTATTTTGGTGACCAGCCGTTCACCTCCGGCCCCGTATACATCGGAGCTATCGTTGTTCTGTTATTTGTCATTGGTTTGTTTATTGTCGAGGGAGCTGTCAAATGGTGGCTGTTGGGAGTGACCGTGCTTTCCCTGCTGCTCAGCTGGGGCAGGAATTTCATGGGCTTCACGAATTTCTTTTTGGATAATGTTCCGGGCTACGATAAGTTTCGTGCCGTCGCCATGATTCTGGTGATTGCTGAGTTCGCGGTACCGCTGCTCGCCGTCTTGGCGTTGCAACGACTGATGACGGCAGACCTCAGCAAGGAGTTGAAGAAGAAAGTGTATATCGGTATGGGAATCGTAGTGGGATTGACGCTGCTCATCACGATTTCACCCGGCTTGTTTACCGATTTCTACACGCAGACGGAATATGATCAAGTGGTTGAATCGGTCAAGGGGCAGAATATCGGACAGGATGTCCTCGATACTTTCTTTCAGGCGGTATCTACAGCCCGTATGGAGATTGTCAAGGAAGATGCCATGCGTTCCCTGCTTTTCGTGGTTGTGGCTTGTGCCTTCCTCATCGCGTACATGCGGTTCCGTTTCTCGTCAGCTTACCTGGTCTTCGGCCTATTGTTATTTGTGCTGATCGATTTGGGTGGTGTAAATGCCCGTTACCTCGGTGCAGATGATTATGTGCGTAAGTCTGCCGATTCCGATCCGTTCCCAGCTACGGTGGCGGACCAAGCCTTGGAGCAGGATACATCGAGCTACCGGGTCTTGAATCTATCCCTAAGCACGTTCAACGATGCCAGTACGTCTTACCGCCATCAATCTATTGGCGGTTATCACGGGGCTAAAATGAAACGCTATCAGGAGCTGATTGAAAATGCCATTGCACCCGAAATGGCCATGATGCGTTCGGCCATGCAACGTCAGGATTCCACCTCGATGCAGGTTATTACCTCACAGCCCGTGTTGAACATGCTCAATGCGAAATACATCATATACAGTCCCGATGCACCTCCACTTCCGAATGTCGGGGCTTTGGGCAACGTTTGGATGGTTCCCGATTACCGCATTGTTCCCAATTCCGATTCGGAAATAGCGGCGGTGGCTCAGTTCGATCCGATGCAGGAGATGATCGTGGATCAGCGCTATGGCGATCAGCTCAAGGGATACACCTTTCAACCCGATTCTACTTCTAACATCATATTGACCAGCTATCAGCCGAACCATTTGACATATGCGTTCAAGTCCTCGGCCGAGCGCTTGGCCGTCTTCTCCGAGATCTTTTACGATAAAGGTTGGAATGCTTACATCGATGGAAAACCGGCCAGCCACTTCCGCACGAACTATGTCTTGCGAGGTATGCGAATTCCTCCGGGAAATCATGCCATTGAATTCAAATTCGAGCCAGGTGTAATCGCGTCTGGAGAACGGATATCACTGGCTACTTCCGCGTTGTTGCTGCTGTTGGCTGTAGGCATAGCTGTCCGGGAATTCAGAAAGAAGGCCTAAGTTTTCCGGAATAAGATGGTTCCGCCGAAGAAGAAGGTACTGTTCATCACCTACTATTGGCCACCCAGTGGTGGGGCCGGGGTGCAGCGTTCCCTTAAGTTCGTGAACTACCTACCTGAATTCGGCATTGAGCCTGTCGTGCTGACCGTTGATGAGTCAGTAGCGACATATCCTGTCCGTGATGAGACCCTTAGTCGGGAAGTAGATGCTTCTACCCGTGTTATCCGAACCGATTCCTTTGAACCACTGCGTTGGCTTTCCAGACTAACCGGCGGTAAAGCCAAGATTCCCCACGGCGGATTCACCGGTCAGCGACGGGAGAAATGGTCGCAACGTATTCTTCGATTCATTCGCGGTAATTTTTTTATTCCTGATGCCCGTGTAGGTTGGGTACGTCATGCCGTAAAAACGGCTGATCGCATCATTCGTCAGGAAGCCATAGAAACCGTGTTGATCTCCAGCCCGCCGCACAGTTCACAATTGATCGGTTTGGAGTTAAAGAAGAGATTTCCGAAAATCCACTGGATGGCCGATATGCGGGATCCGTGGACGGATATTTATTACTACGCGGAGTTTCATATGATGGAATTCGTCAAGGCCAAAGACAAGCAATTGGAAAGGGCGGTTTTTGAAAACGCTTCTTCCGAGGAGGTGGTCTCTGATTCCTTGGCTCGATTATTCGCTGGCAAATCGACCTCTATCGATTCCTCCAAGATACATGTCATCCCTAACGGATTCGATGGTCGCGACTTCAAGCAGGACATAGTTCCTCCTGCTGATGTATTCAGACTGACGTACGTGGGGACCTTAGCCGAGTCTTACCGGCCCGAACTGTTTTTTAACGTCCTCGCGGAAGTTATGTCCGAATTTTCTGAGGTGCGATTTCAAGTCCGATTCGTGGGCAGTCCTTCGGTATCGTTGAAGCATGTATTGGAAACGGAACATCTTTCGGATGTAACCGAATTCATTGGACATGTTCCGCATGCTGAAGCAGTAGGGTATATGCGTTCGTCTTCTGTTTTGTTGTTATTCATTCCGGATGTGGATCATGCCGAAGGCATTCTCACCGGAAAATTGTTTGAGTATCTGGGTTCACGCGTCCCGGTAGTCGGAAATGGTCCGGTGAACGGCGATGCCGCGGCTATTCTCAAAGAGACGGGTGCAGGACTGCTTTTTGACAGGATGGATAAGCAAGGACTAAAGAATCATTTACGGGACCTTGTCGAACGCTGGAAAACAAATAGCGATCTTCGTCATACTGCTGATATTCGCAAGTATGAGCGGAGGGAGCAGGCAAGACAGTTGGCCTCAATACTATCAACCCGATAAACTAATCTATTGTGTGTGGCATAGCCGGATTTGTTGATTCCAGAATGGGAGAGGATGATTCCCGGCAGACGCTTTCGCGTATGCTGGAAGCCATTGCACACCGCGGACCGGATGCACGTGACACGTGGCATCACGGTTCGTTGGCATTAGGTCATAATCGACTGAGTATCCTTGATCTTTCTGCGGATGGAAAACAGCCCATGCATGCCTTCGGGAATGTGATCGTCTTCAACGGGGAAATCTATAACTACCGGGAGATCCGTAAAGAGTTAGAGTCGCTGGGAGATCGGTTTCATACACAAACAGACACAGAAGTTATACTGGCTGCTTACCGGCGTTACGGTGTCGATTGTGTACAACGATTTGTCGGTATGTGGGCCTTCGCTCTGTGGGATACGGAGAAGAGGCGTCTGTTTTGCTCCCGCGACCGTTTCGGTATAAAGCCCTTCCATTATATTCTTCAAGGCGATCGTTTTTATTTCGGATCCGAGTACAAAGCCTTGCGCCATTCACCCTTGTTCAGCAATAGGCTGAATGTCGATCAGGCGTTGCGTGGACTTCAGTTGGGTTGGAATGCTTACCGTGATGAGTCCTATTACGATTGTATAAAGACCTTGCCTGCAGGATGTAATTTAATCTACGATCAAGGTCGAACGGAGATTTCCCGGTATTGGGATATCGATCTGAATCGGAAAGAGTCTTTGTCGCCCGAAGATCAAGTGGCACGTTTTCGGGAGTTGTTCATCGACAGTGTCCGATTGCACATGCGCAGTGATGTGGAAGTCGGGGCCTGCTTGAGTGGCGGACTGGACAGTTCTGCTATCGTATCGGCGGCCTCCAAGGAATTCCCGGATGCTTCGATGAAGACATTCACGGTCTATTACGAGGGGAAAGATGCGGTGGATGAGCGGCCCTGGGTAAAAGAAGTTGTCTCTTCCTATCCTCAACTGAAGCCATTCTATCTTCAACCCAACGAAGAAGAGATTCGTGCTTCATTCGACCGTGCGATTTATCACGCCGATGTTCCGCTGGCGGGATCATCACCGGTATCACAATACTTCGTCATGCAGTTGGCTGCATCCCAAGGGATCAAGGTCGTCTTGGACGGACAGGGCAGCGATGAATTCCTGGGTGGCTATCTCCATTCCTTCTATCGGTTGATTGGCGGTTATTTTTTGAACTTGAAATGGGGTAGGGGGATGTCCACCCTGCATGATCATATCGAACGGCAAGGCTTCACATCGGCAAAAGGCCGTGATGTATTGCTGAAAAGTGTGATGACCGGATTGCTTTCGGAGCAGCACTTGTATGCAACGGAATACAAAAAGTATTTCCCCTTCCTCGGTTTGTCCGGCCGAATTCCCTTTACGTTGGAGAAGGAGGGAAGCTCCCGCCTCAGCCGCTTTTTATATCATTTGATGTTCACGACCTCTCTGCCGACGTTGCTTCAGTTCGAGGACCGAAACAGCATGGCATTTTCCATTGAATCCCGTGTTCCGTTTTTAGATCATAGGTTGGTGGAATTTGCCTTCAGCCTTTCGGATGAGACCAAAATCAATAAAGCGGAGACGAAATGGGTGTTACGGCAAGCGTTACAGGGTATCCTTCCCAAACGGATTGCGGAAAGAAGCGATAAAAAGGGTTTTGTCACTCCGGGAGAGGTACGTTGGCTTAGAGGCCCTCTATCTCATTTATTAGAAGCTGACCTTCGCTCGTTGGACTTTTTGAATATTCCCAAAGCCCAATCCTTGATTAACGACTTCAAATCGGGTGATACTAAAAACGCCAACTTGGTTTGGCGCTTGGCGGTACTGTCAGATTGGTGTAAAAAGTACGCTTGATCAACGCATTTCCTCTTATTTCCCGCTTTTTTCAATTTCTTTTGGTGGTATGGAGGGTTATTAACGGTGTGATTCTCCGTCTTGAATGCAAAACCCGGGTTTGTTAATATCTACTCCCCGGTCATCGAAACACTTTACTCTGATAATCAGTAAAATGGTCGAATCGGGATAGTGTCTTTTTTGATTATCCTGTTTTCAACCGCCTAACCAACTTTAACCATGATGTCATTCCTCAAGCGCTTTGCCGTAATGCTGGTTGTATCAGCTGCAGCCGTACTTTCCAGCCAGCAAGCTCAAGCCACACACCTGGTCGGTTCTGATATTTCCTATACCTCATTGGGTGGGAATGTGTACCGCATCGAGCTAACCTTTTACCGGGATTGTCTCGGTTCACCGGCTCCGTTGGGCGTCGGAATCGAATTCAATTCGGTGAGTTGCGGACAGTATTTCACCGACACGTTGTTGCGTGTCAGTGGAACCGGTAACGAAATCACGTTCCCATGTCCGACACAGGCGACCTCCTGCACTGACCCTAACTCCAACATTCCCGGTATTCAGGAATACAAATATTCAGGAATTGTTACCCTACCTGCCCGTTGTATAGACTGGGTGATTAGTTGGACCTATTGCTGTCGTAATTGTGACTTGACTACGATGGTAGTAGCTCAGCCTTGCGTGACGGGTGCTAACCCGGGCATGTATATAGCGGCTACGCTCAATAACCTCTATTACGACGATAATAACGCCCCGACCTTCGTTAATAATCCCATTGCCTTCGTTTGCCTCGGTCAAGAATTCACCTATAACCACGGTGTGGTCGATCCCGACGGCGACTCGTTGGTATACACCTTGGTGAATCCCCTGCAGAATTCCACGGACTCCGTACCCTTTGTGTCTGGCTATTCGGCAACCAATCCCATTACATCCAGTCCCGCATTAACCTTGGATCCTTCTTCGGGTGATATACATATGACTCCAACCCAACAAGAGGTGGGTATCATGTCGGTCTTGGTAGAAGAGTACCGCGATGGTTTGCTGGTGGGCAGTGTAATCCGTGATATGGCGGTTTACGTTCGTCCTTGTAACAATATTCTGCCTATGGCATCCGGTATCAACGGAAGTGAAATCCGAGATACCTCCATATGTCCGGGTACCAATCTGTGTTTCAACATTAACACCAGCGATGTGGATTCAGGTCAAGTGCTTTCCCTTCAATGGAACCAAGGAATACCCGGTGCTACCTTCACGGTTGCTGGATCTCCGGATCCCGTCGGAACCTTTTGCTGGACTCCTACTTCAGCCGACGTTGGCACATTGCCTCATACCTTCACGGTTACCGTTTTTGATAACGCTTGTCCTAACAGCGGTTATCAGTCCTATGCCTTTAATATCTATGTCAATTCGCCTACGTTCACGCTGCAATCCACTGACATTTCTTGTAATGGACTCACAGACGGTGTAGCCAATGTAGTAGCCGGCAGTCCAACCCTTACTTATCTATGGTCTCCCGGCGGCGAGACGACCTCATCTATTTCCGGTCTTTCTGCAGGGACATACAGTGTAATTATTTCAGATACGGCCAACGGTTGTACTGCTACGCAACAGGTCACCATCTCCGAGCCTGATCCTTTGGCCGCTTCGGTGGTCACCGAAGACGCGTTGTGTTCCGGCGTGAATAGCGGTTTAGCCGTCGCCACTGCTACGGGTGGTACGCCGGGCTATACCTACAATTGGGACACCACTCCGACAACTCAGAATGATACAGCAAGCAACCTGGGAGCAGGAACCTACACGGTCACCGTCACCGACAGTCGGGGGTGTACTACAACGTCCGGTTGTACGATCAATAGCAACGGTTCACCCATAGTCATCTCGGTAGATACCGTATCTACCTTGTTGTGTAATGGGGATCAGAACGGATACGCTTCCGTAAGTGTATCGAGCGGTACTACTTCCTTTACCTACAGCTGGTATGCTTTACCGGATACCTTCAATGTGATTTCCTCCACTTTCGAGGTGACTAATATCGGTGCGGGATTTTACCTGGTTGAAGTAGAGGACACAAACGGCTGTGTGAGCTCCGAGACGATTCAGGTCAATGCACCTACGCCTTTGATTGCCGTCGGATCCTCTAATCCGGCGAACTGCAGTGCATCCAATGGCTTCGCTACCGCCATCGTCAGCGGTGGGGTAGGAGGCTATACGTATTCGTGGAATCCCGGAGGAGCCACTACGGATACGCTTTTCAACGTACCGTCTGGTGCCTATGATGTCACCATTACTGATGAGAACGGTTGCACGGTCAATGCTCAGGTTCCGGTCTCAGACATAGAACTTCCTATTCCTTTGGTGACCTCAACTCCGGTGCTTTGCAACGGCAGTACGGATGGAACGGCTACTGTAATTCCTCAAGGCACTACCGGTCCTTTCACCTTATTATGGAACACCAACCCTGCTCAGACGGTTGATTCGGTATACAATCTTTCTCCAGGAACCTATACGGTCGGGGTGACCGATACCAACGGTTGTCAGGCATTTAATACCGTTACCATCACCGAACCAGATCCTATTACCGCTATCATTTCCTCTACCGACGTGTTGTGTTTCGGCGGTAATGACGGCTCGGCATCGGTCGTGTCTGCCACAGGTGGAAGTGGATCCTATACCTACACTTGGTCGCCTTCCGGAGGTTCCAATGCTACGGCTTCAAACCTTTCTGCAGGCTCCTATTCAGTGACAATTACGGATCAGAATAACTGCTCGGCCAGTTTCTCCAATATCATCATCCAAGATGCACCGCCCATTACCGTAGCGGTGAACAGCACCGTACAGCCCACCTGTTACGGTGGATCTGACGGTTCCATCGATATCAGTGCCAGCGGAGGAACCGGTGGTCTCTCGTATTTCTGGAATCCCGGTGGTGCCGTATCTCCGGATCTCTCCAACATCGATGCCGGTATT
>CAYWDY010000058.1:10254-11431 GCA_964455985.1 uncultured Flavobacteriales bacterium | reverse complement strand
TAAAGTTCATTGGCCGGGGTTCTCTGATCACCCCAACCATGATATCGCAAGCAAACAGATGCGTGGTTTTGGGGGTATGATCTCCTTCACCCTGAAAGGCAATTCCATGGAGGAGGCCTTTGATCTGGCATCACGTACCAAAGTGTTCTCGCTGGCGGAATCGCTGGGAGGCGTTGAGTCCCTGATCGGTCATCAAGCCACTATGACCCACGCCTCCATTCCCAAAGAGGTTCGAGAGAAAGCGGGTGTCGTCGATTCGTTGCTCCGCCTGAGTGTGGGCATCGAAGACGCTGACGATCTTATCCAAGACCTGAAGCAGGCCTTGGGCTAAGCCCGGTCCCCTCAAAACAATCTTCGAAAGCCGGCCCTGAGCCGGCTTTTATCGTTTTAGTAATCAGGGATTTATGGTTGGATCAGGCCAACTGTCAGGGGAATGTAAACACCGGTGTTTTCGTGGGAAAATTCAGGGTCGATCCGTACCTTTGAAAACTTACCCTACTACAAATCTGTTTACAGGAAAGCTCACCCTCAGTTCTTATGAAAAAAGCATTACTCTTCTTACTGTCTTGGATGGTCGTCGGACAGTTGGCTTCGGCACAAAACACCGTTCAGCCTCATTGTTTCACGGACGAATATTACCGGGAAAGCATTGCCACCAACCCTGACATCTTGCGTGTTCAAGGTGAGTTGGAAGACTTTACCCGTCAATACGTCAAGCAAGCCAAGCAGAACCGTACGCAATCGTCAACACCACCGACCTACATCATCCCGGTCGTTTTCCACGTATTGCACCAGTACGGCGGAGAATATATTTCTGATGCACAAATCATTGATTGCATCAACCACATGAATGAAGACTTCCGCAAATTGAATCCGGATACGATCAATATCGTATCGTCCTTCATTCCCCTTGCTGCTGACTGCCAAATCGAATTCCGTTTGGCCTCCATCGATCCGAACGGAAACTGCACTACCGGTATCGACCGTATTTACACGGATAAGACGAACAGTGCCAACAATAACTCCAAATTGAACCCTTGGCCCAATAATAAGTACCTCAACATTTGGACAGCCAAGACGTTGGAAAATACCGGTGCTGCCGCCTATTCTCAGTACCCCGGTTCTGTTATCGATGCGTATGATGGTATCATGTCGCTGTACACCTACGTGGGCACCA
>CAYWDY010000058.1:0-10216 GCA_964455985.1 uncultured Flavobacteriales bacterium | reverse complement strand
CGGCGCAGGCGGTCCGTCAGGAGCCCACACGATTTCACACGAAGCCGGTCACTACCTGAATTTGCAGCACCCTTGGGGAAGCACCAACAGCCCCGGCGTAGCTTGTGGTGATGATCAAGTTCAGGACACTCCCGAAACCGAGGGCTGGACCTCTTGCAACCTGTCTGGTGCAATCTGCAATCCTCCGGTCATCGAGAACGTACAGAACTTCATGGAGTACTCCTACTGCGACAACATGTTCACCTACGATCAGCGTGACCGCATGCATGCCGCCTTGAACTCCCCCATTTCCGGTCGTAACAACCTGTGGACAAACGCCAACCTGATTGCTACGGGCACCCTCAATCCTCCGACCGCTATCTGCTCTCCCATCGCTGATTTCTGGGCGGCGACCCAATCCATCTGTGAGGGCCGCTACATCAACTTCAAAGACTTCTCTTGGAACGGTCATCCCACGTCTTGGACTTGGTACTGCCCGGGTGGAACGCCTTCTCTTTCCAACGACTCTAACCCGGTGATTCAGTACAATACAGCGGGTGTTTATGATGTCACGTTAGTCGTTACGAATGCTGGCGGAACAGATTCGATTACACGTACCGGATTCATCCGCGTGAGCGGAACCACCGGTAATCCAACGCCATTCCTTACCACCTTCGACGCAGCTTCGGATTTCCCGGGTACGAACGGTTGGGTGTACAATCCGGACGCCGGAACCACCACCTGGACGCGGGTAACCACAACGGGCGCCAACGGATCAAGCTCTTGCATCCGGATGAACAATTACACCAATACGTCCGGCCAAGTCGATGAGTGGGTGACTCCTCCCTATGATGTGTCCAATCTTACCGGAGCTTCCTTCAAGTTTTATGTGGCAAACGCCCAACGTAACAGTACCTCGGAAGACCTGCTTCGTGTTTACTTGAGCACCTCTTGCGGCGAAACCTGGACACCTAAGTTCACCAAACAAGGCGCTACCCTCGCCACCGGTGGCATTGTCGCTACCAGTTTTACGCCCTCAGCCACTCAATGGCGTCAGGAGTCGTTCAACCTGACCGGCTTCGCGCCTCGCACCAACGTACGCTTCAAATTCCAGAATGTGAGCGACCGCGGCAACAACACCTATATCGATGATGTTGAAATCACCGGAACCCCTAACAATGCCGATGAAATCGACGAGGTAACCACCGGATTCGGCTTGTACCCGAACCCGTCTCAGGGGGCAAGTACCATCCAATTCAAGCTCAACAGTCCGCAACGCGTCCGCATTCAATTGCTGGATATCACCGGTCGCATGGTCGAACAGATCCTGGACCAGGACATGAGCGCTGACCTCCATGAGGTAGCCGTGAAGACGGCCACTCCCGGTGTCTACATGATCGATCTCGTCACCAACGGCAAGCACCACGTTCGCCGCTGGGTAGTCGCTGATTGATTGTTGATTTCTGTCGTTAAAAAAAGGTCCTGTTTCATACACAGGACCTTTTCTTTTTGGATTCTTTTTTAAAAATTTGGAACTCTGTTCACCGTGCGCCTTCCTCGCCTCATCCTTCTTTTTTGCGTTTCTCTTCTGACGCTGCCCTCCGTGCACGCCCAGGACTTGGAGGTACGCAAGAAAAAGAACGCCGTGTCCGTCAATTTGACGAATGCAGCCACGAACGAATTCAACATCGGTATCGAACGATACATCAGCCCACGACGGAGCATTGAAATCAACGCCGGCATCGTACGGTCCAATCCATTCCTGCGCGACCTGACCAAGGACTGGAGCAATTCCCAATATTTCTACGAGAGCGGATACACCGTTCGTCTCGGTATGAAGTTCTACAAGAGACGTCCCGAAGATTCGCATTGGCAGGACTATGTTTCTCCTGTCCTCTTCTACAAATACCTGTACTTCGATCCGCAATGGTTTGAAGTGCCAATTGACAACAGCGATTACTCGGAAGCCATCTATCAGAAAAAGCAACGGGTAAAAATGGGCTTCCAGTTCCTGTGGGGCAAAGTCTATTCCCTGAATAGTTCTTTCGATTTCGAATTCTATTACGGCGTGGGGATACGCGGCGTGGATGTAGAACGAACCGATATCTCCAAACAGGATACGGCAGGCGTTTCTCCTATCTACCCTGTCGATTTCGTAGATCACAATTTCTACATACGTCCCTCCATTCAAGGAGGCGCCAAGTTCCGTTTCAACTTCTGACGGTTGCGCAACAAGCTCCTTTTCCTGTTGGCCCTTTCGGTCATACCCTTTTTGACAGCGGGGCAACGTAAAAAAACACATGCACCCACGTCGGACTGTGACCCGACGCTTTGGGAACACGTATGGTCCCCGGAGAGGTTGCTGAAATTACAGGATTGCGTGGAGGTGACCGGAACAGTCACCGAGTGTCGCAAAGAATCAGACGGCGACCTTCACCTATTGCTTCTTCCGGATAAGCCCTACATCGGCATACTTAACGATGTGAATGAAAAAGTAAAGCACGGCTGTCTGGTCATTGAGATCGTCTGCGTGGGCAAAAGCAAAGAGAAAAAAGAAAAAGAAGCTTGTGACGGATATAAGAATATCCTCCGAATTCCTGAAGTGAATGACAGGATCAGGGTCACAGGAAGCTTGGTTACGGATTTACATCACGGATGGAATGAGATCCATCCGGTGAGTAGCCTAAAGCACGCAGGGAAGAAAAAGTAAGACTGATTAGTGTGCCTCGAGCCAGTTCTCGCCGCTGCCGACACCCACTTCTATAGGAACCTGAAGTGTCAACGCGTTTTTCATATGATCCGTGACGAAGGCTTTTACTTCGTCCAACTCAGGCCTGAACACATCGAACACTAATTCGTCATGCACCTGTAATACCATACGTGAACGCAATTTGCGTTGAAGGATTTCCTGATGAATCCGGATCATCGCCAACTTGATCATATCCGCAGCACTGCCTTGAATCGGTGCATTGATTGCGTTACGTTCAGCAAAACCACGCACGGTAGCATTCGCAGAATTGATGTCGCGCAAATAGCGACGACGGCCTAATATGGTCTCCACATAGCCCATTTCTTTGGCCTTGGCGATGGCATCATCCATATACGACTTGATCAGCGGGTATTGCTGGAAGTAATTGTCGATGATGGATTTCGCTTCCGTCCGTGAAATGTTCAACCGCTCGGAGAGTCCGAAAGCGGAAATGCCATAGATGATTCCGAAGTTCACCATCTTGGCGTTTCTCCGCATATCACCCGTGACATCTGCCAAGGCCACGCCATACACTTTAGAAGCGGTGGCCGCATGGATATCCTCGCCGCTTCGGAAAGCTTCCAACATACCAGGATCACCGCTGAGCTCAGCGATGATGCGAAGTTCAATCTGTGAATAGTCGGCCGACAACAACACGAATTCCTTCGAACGAGGCACAAAGGCTTTTCGGATTTCGCGACCACGCTCCGTTCGAATGGGAATGTTCTGCAGGTTGGGATTATCCGAACTCAATCGACCGGTTACGGCTACCACTTGATTGAAGGTGGTATGGATTCGTCCGGAATCCGGATGAATCAACTCCGGCAAGACATCCACGTAGGTATTTTTCAATTTCACCAGTTCACGGTAATCAAGAATCCGACGAACGATCGGATGCTTGTTCTCCAATTTACTCAACACATCCTCCGCCGTGGAGTACTGACCGGTCTTGGTCTTAGCCGGCTTCTCGACGATTTTCAATTCCTCGAACAACACCTCCCCCACCTGCTTGGGGGAAGAAACATTGAATTTCTTTCCCGCCATTTCCTGAATCTCCCGCTCTACCGTAACGATGTCCGTGGCCAAAGTCTCTGACAACTGGCGCAACGAATTCGGATCGACGGTAATTCCCTCCCGTTCCATCGCCGCCAATACAGGAACCAAAGGCATTTCCACATCCTGAAATAATTTCTCCGACCCGGTTTGCTTCAACCGGGGAACAAATACATCTCCCAACTGAAAAGTGACGTCGGCATCCTCCGCCGCGTATTCAGCGACTTGATCCACCGGCACATCACGCATATTAAGCTGGTCCTTGCCCCGTTTGCCGATCAAGGACTCGATGGATATAGGTGAGTAATGCAAGTACGTTTCCGACAGTACATCCATACTGTGTCTCATGTCCGGATGAAGCAGAAAATGCGCAATCATCGTATCGAACAACTCTCCTTTCAACGTCACACCGTAGGAAGCAAGAACCGTGAGGTCGTACTTCAGGTTCTGAGCGATCTTCCGGATTCCTTCGTGCTCGAAAACAGGTTTGAAACCGTCCACGATCCGTTGGGCTTCTTCTCTGTCTTGAGGTACGGGGACATACCAGCCCTGATGAGGCGCCATCGAAAAGGAAAGGCCGACCAGTTCGGCATGAAGGGCATCCAATCCGGTAGTCTCCGTGTCGAAACAAACGGACGAACACGTCAACAAGGTTTCGCACAATGCTTTTCTTCCTGCCTCATCCGCTATGAGGTGATACTGGTGCGGTGTATCGCTATGGCTTCTCAACGTGACCGGAGCCACTGGCGTCTCTTCGACCACTTCCTCTGCATCTGCAAATAAGGATCCTTGGGCGCTGTTGGTTTTGCGGGCAGGCGGAGCAGACGTACTGGCGGCAGGAGCGAGTAAGCCGAGCTGCTCGGCTAAACGACGGAATTCGAGATCGACAAACAAATCACGCAGAGCCTCAGCATTCCACTCCTTGCGTTCCAGATCCGACGGCTTGACGTCCAAGGGCACATCAGTAAGTATCGTGGCCAACCGTTTGGATTGTACCGCCATATCGCGGTTGGTTTCTACCTTTTCACGAAGTTTCCCCTTGATTTGGTCCGTATGACGTAGCATATTCTCCACGGAGCCGAATTGCTTAATAAGGGATATCGCTGTCTTTTCGCCAACTCCAGGTATTCCCGGAATATTATCGACGGAATCTCCCATCAGACCCAGTATATCAACCACCTGATCGACTCGTTCGATTTCCCACCGTGCGCAGACTTCCTTCACCCCTAGCACTTCGGGCTTCCCGCCACCACGTGCCGGCTTATAGATGAACGTGTGTTCATCCACCAGTTGCCCGTAGTCCTTATCGGGCGTCATCATATAGGTTTCAAAACCGTCGCGCTCCGCTTGTCGGGCCAACGTGCCGATGATATCATCCGCTTCGTAGCCATCCGAAGCGAGTACCGTTATATTGAACGATTCGCACAGCTGAACTACGATTGGAATGGATGCCGCAAGATCTTCCGGTATCTCCTGTCGGTTGGCTTTATAATCAGAAAACTCTTCGTGTCGAGCTGTTGGCGCAGCCGTATCGAACACCACGGCGATATGGGTAGGAGCTTCTTTCTTCAGGACTTCGAGCAAGGTATTCGTAAAGCCGAATATCGCGGAGGTATTCTGTCCCTTGGAATTGATGCGATGGTTATTACTGAACGCGAAATAAGCCCGGTAAACCAAGGCCATGGCATCCAGCAGAAAGAGTTTTTTGGGTGAAGACATGGTTGAAATCTGTCCTCCCAAGGTCGTGATTTTACCGCAATCAGCGACGGCCGCCCATCATTCCGCCACCATCCATGCCATCACCGCCGCCGTCCTTCAGATCATCGTTCTTGATGCCTTTTTTCTTGCCGTTGGAGAATTCCATCTTCCCAAAGCGATAATCCAGACTGACACGCAATCCCAAAAACAGGATCTTGTTGTCTCCGTCATACGTGAATCCCTCTCCGGAGTATTCATTGCGAAAATGCATATACCACGAGGCGAAATTATCCAGTCCAAAGCCAACCCCACCTTTGCCGTTTTTAAATTCGCGTCGCGCGCTCAAGTTATAGTACCAAAATGACGTAGAGGTGCCTTGCACGCTGATCTTCGGACCATTGAAGTTACCAAAGGCCATGATTCCCCAGCGTGTCGTGAACTTATAGGAGCCGAAAAGGTTGAAGTTATAGTTGAGTCCTTCGTTGGTCAGTGATTGCGAATAGCCGACGGTCTTTACTTTGTAGTAATAGAGATTGGCGTTGGCTCCGCAGAAGATTTTCATCTTCCACATGACATTGACTCCCGCACTGAGTCCCGTCGTATAATTTTTACCAATGTTATCGTAGGTGGTTACATAGATATTGTCATTCTGGATGAAGCGTATGCTCTCGATGGAATTGTCGGTGAAACGATGATAGACGCTGGCATTAACTGATCCGAACTTTTTGAAGCTGTTGATTCCGAACTCGAAGGCATGGCTGACTTCCGGCTCAAGCTGCGGATTTCCGTATGAGATGTTAAGTGAGTCGCTCTGATTCACCCACGGGTTCAGGAAGGTCATGCCGGGCCGTTGAATGCGTTGGGTGTAACTAATCTTGTACGTCCCCTTGCCCTGACGTGTATAGGAAACGGTGGCCGTTGGAATCCAATTGCCATAATCATTCACAAAGGGTGTTCCACCTTGTTCCAGATCGCCGTCGACATGGGTCTGCTCATAGCGCAGGCCTGCCTTCAAGCCGAATTTACCCAGCGTCAACGTACCCTGTGCATAGCCGGCATAAACGTCCTGACGGTAATCGAAGACATTGCTGCGTACCGTATCCTTCTCGAACTGTTGGGTGGAGAAATCAAAAACATCATACTCGTAATCGCTTGTCACGTCGCGCAGGATAGCCTTGGCGCCGGTTTCCAGCAGGAATTTCTTTCCGAACGGTTGGGCGTAATCCGCTTGCACCGTTCGTTCCTCGTTCAGGTTCCGGTTATCACTCGTCTCTTTATAATACGTATTACCGGAGGAACCTGTCCTTCCGACATCGTAATTAGTCTGCCTGTCGTTGGCAGACCACTGGGCAGAGACCGTCAGCTCTTGCTCCTTCTTCTTAAAACTTCGCTTGTAATCAATATTGGCATCATAACTCAATCCGTCGGTCACCGTCTTGTAGTCATTGGTGAACAACAAGTTGTAATTGGTTCCGTCGAACGATACATCGTTATCAGCGGTGCCCTTCGATCCGTTATTGAAATCATTCAATCGGAAAGAACCGCTCAAGCTGCTCTTGCTGGTTAAGTCGACATCCGCATTGATCTGGGCATAAGGACCGAATCCGAAATTTCGGTTGTCGCCGGTTTGCAACAGGTAACTCTCTGTCGCTCCATTATCCGTTACACGAAGGTTACGCATTTCACCCAAGCCCAGATAGCCAAAACCTCCAAAGCTGACGCCTGTACCCCATCGTCCCTGCCGGAAATTAAGATTGGAAAAAAGATTGCTGGAACGGGTGCCTGCTCCGGCATTGACGGAACCGCTGACTCCTTGAATGTTATTCTTTTTGGTGATGATATTGATGATGCCTCCGGTTCCTTCGGCATCGTATTTAGCCGATGGGCTGGTGATCACCTCCACCTTTTCGATCTCATCAGCGGGAATCATCTTCAAGGCATCCGCTACGGAGCCGGCCATGAGTGACGACGGCTTGTTGTTGATCAGTATGCGCACATTCTGTGTTCCCTGCAACATGACATTTCCGTCCAAATCCACACTCACCATGGGAACCTTTCGGAGAACGTCCGACGAGTTGCCTCCTTTGACGCTGATGTCTTTGTCGGCATTGTACACCAACTTGTCCACCTTCATTTCAATCAATGGCTTTTCTCCTTCTACTGTAGCTTCCCGGAGCTGAGCTACTGCCGGAGCCAGAATGATCCGACCTAAGGATATCACCGGATCCTTATCGTTGATCACCAGAGAGTCATAGTCTTTGGTCGAATATCCGATGAACGAAACGGTAATTCGGTACTTGCCATTTTTAATGTTCTTCAGTTTGAAATCGCCTTTTTCATCGGCGACGGTTCCATCGATGGGTCGAACACTTCCTTTTTCGAACAAGGAAATCGTGGAAAAAGATACCGGAGAACCCGTGAGCGAGTCCAACACGGAACCGGTAATCTTACCGTCGTAAATCTTCGGCGCAGCACTTCCCATACCTGCACCGAATTGTGCTAACACGTAGCCCGGAAGTAACAGTAAGAGATAAATCAGTGATATTCTTTTCATAATAGTTCTAGTACGAAGGAAGACAGAAGGTGGAGGTTTTACTCTTCCACATAATCGAGGGGACATGCATAGGTTTCACGCAGTCGACTAACGGAAAACAACGCTGGTACGAAAACAAGCACCCCGACAACCAACAGACTTCCTGTCATCGTGAGTGAAAAGCTTTTTTCCAACCAAATTCTAAGAGGAATAAGAATCGTTACCGCACCCCGCATGAAATTGGTGACTGTGGCCGAAACGGTGACGCGCAAATTGGTTCCAAACGATTCGGTGGCAGTAGTGACAAAAACAGACATATAGCCGCATCCAAGCCCCAGTAACAGCGAAGCAACCTTTACCCAGACGGTTTGAAGTCCGTATTCGAAGCAGAACAGATACCCAGCGGACGCCAAGACGGCAAATGCCATGAACGAAAATAGCACCCGCTTTCGGGAACGGATCCGTTGACTGATGATACCACTGGTAAGATCGCCGGTGGCGATGCCCACTTGAAAAAGTATGAAGCAGGTAGCCGGACGAAGTCCTTCGATCCCGTGAATCTTCGCCAGTTCGGGTGAGAGATAAAGGCTGATGCCGACGCTGGACCAGACGGGAATACCGAGGAGAATGAACCCCAAATACCTCAAGGCACGCTGAGGCGTGGAAAATAACAATCGGAACGAACCGCGAGGAACACCCTTTCTTTGGCGGGCTTGCTGATACATGGCAGGCTCCATCGTGCGGACTCGCAGCAGCAAGAGAAATAATCCGGCCACACCTGCAACGATATACGTTATTCTCCACGGCAACAGATCACCTGCCAGTCCGGCAGCAATCGCGCCCAAAGCGCCCAGCGTTGCTACGAGAATGGTTCCGTATCCGCGATGCGTGGGAGTCATGCTTTCGCTAACCAAGGTGACACCGGCCCCTAATTCTCCGGCCAATCCGAGCCCGGCCAAGAAACGGATGACTGCATACGTATTCACATCCTGCACCCAGGCATTGGCCAAGTTGGCCGCCGAATACAATAGGATACTTCCGAATAAAACAGAGATTCTTCCCCGACGGTCACCGATGATTCCACTGATGATTCCGCCGGCAATCATTCCGAGCATTTGCATGGACAAGAGGAATTCACCTGCACGGGTAAGTTCATCCCCGGAAAGCCCGATGTCTTTCAGGCTTGGAACCCGGAGCACATTGAAGAGCAGTAAATCAAAGGCATCGACAAAAAATCCCAGCCCGGCGATCACCACGGCTTTGTTGAGCGGATGCTTGTGAAGGGAAACCACTTCCGACATGGATCAACGGAGCGTTTGGCTGTAGGCAGCAGCGATTTTTGCGCCGATGCTGGCGTTGTTCTTCACCAGGGCGATATTGGCATCCAGGCTTTCTCCAGAAGTACGGCCGGCGATATATTTCAATAGAAAAGGAGTGATGTCTTTGCCGGAAATACCGGCTGTATCAGCGGCCTGCAAGGCCTCCTGAATGTGTGCTTCCATTTCCTGCTGCGGAACTTCGAACTCAACCGGAACAGGACAAGCCACCAACACACTGCCATGGAGAGACATATCCCATTTTGCTTTCAACAACGAAGCGATAGATTCGGGAGTATCCAGTCGGAAAGGCGAGGCAAAACCACTGGTCCGGGAATAGAAACTGGGGAAATCATCGCTTCCGAACGTGACCACAGGAATTCCCAGCGTCTCCAATTTTTCCAAGGTGAGACCGATATCCAAAATGGATTTTATTCCTGCGGATACCACGGCTACGTCCGTCTGCGCCATCTCCGTAAGATCCGCGGAAATATCCATGGTACGCTCGGCACCACGGTGAACACCGCCGATACCACCGGTGACAAATACCCGTATGCCGGCCATGTGAGCAAAGCGCATGGTCGCAGCCACGGTCGTCGCACCGTGCATCTGTTGGGACACTACAAAGGGTACGTCGCGAAGGCTGACCTTCCAAACACCTTCGGCTTGGCCCAACCGTTCTACATCCGGCGTACTCAATCCGACACGTATTTTTCCATCAAGTATGGCGATGGTGGCCGGAATCGCACCATGAGAGCGAACAATCTGCTCGACGGCAAGTGCCGTTTCCACATTTCGGGGATACGGCATTCCGTGCGCGATGATCGTGGATTCCAACGCTACCACCGGCTGGTTGTTTTCCAATGCATGGCGGACTTCCGGGGATAC
>CAYWDY010000057.1:8473-11660 GCA_964455985.1 uncultured Flavobacteriales bacterium | reverse complement strand
TTATAGACTGAATATATTCACCCTTTACAAATATCGGAAAAATAACGGCTTCTTTTCCGATGAAATACCCCTTGACTCCTACACTCCTCTCCGTGAAGCGTCGCCAAACACCAAGGTTCAGCGACGTGCGGCCACTGCGTGTAGAGTAAGCGAAAGCCTTTTTCTACCTTTGGAGCCCCATGGCCAAGATCGGCAACTACCTCTCTCTCGTCAAATTTTCTCACACGGTATTCGCCTTGCCTTTTGCGCTGATCGGCTTTTCGCTGGGAACCATAGCCCGGCACGGATTGCCGGACTGGATGTTGTTGGTCAAAGTGATCTTATGCATGGTCTTCGCGCGAACCGCTGCCATGGCCTTCAACCGATTTATCGACCGGGATATCGACGCTAGAAACGCCCGAACCCAACAAAGGGAAATTCCAAGCGGTATCCTTTCTCCCGGAGCTGTCCTTCTGCTGGTGCTGTTGAGCTCGATGCTGTTCGTCCTCACCACCTACTTCATCAATCCGATCTGCTTCTATCTTTCCCCGATAGCGCTGGCCGTAGTATTGGGCTATTCCTATACCAAACGGTTCACGTGGTTGTGTCACGTGGTTCTCGGTATCGGACTGGGACTTGCGCCCATCGGTGCGTACCTCGCTGTAACGGGAGCATTCAGCCCTACTCCGCTCTACTTCTCCCTGGCCGTGCTTACCTGGGTCAGCGGTTTCGACGTCATCTACGCGCTGCAGGACGAGGACTTTGATCGCCAGCAAGCGCTGCAAAGCATTCCCGTATTTTTAGGAAAAGCCAAAGCCCTTCGCGTATCGGAAGCCCTGCATCTGCTCTCCTCCCTTTTTATCCTCATGGCAGGGTTCCACGATCAACGAGGAATACTATACTGGATCGGCTGCGCCATCTTCATCGGCCTTCTGATTCTCCAACACCGGTTGGTCAAACCCAACGACTTATCCAAGGTGAACGTGGCCTTTTTTACCACGAACGGTATCGCCAGCGTCGTGTTCGCCGTTTTCGTTCTGGCCGACCTCTTCCTTTACCCCGCAACACACTGATTACTAGCCGATGTGAACCTTCGGCGACCTCCGAACTTTTCGCTATCTTTGGTCAGAATCGATGGATTTTTAACGCCAATCACGTATGCAGTCCAAGTTGGAGGAAACGCGTCAGGAAATGAGTATCGAAGAGTACCGGAAAGAGGTACTGAACGACTACCGAATCGGACACGAAAGTCGACAAGCCAGTTTACTGGGCCGTAAGGAAGTATTAACCGGCAAAGCCAAGTTTGGCATTTTTGGCGACGGAAAAGAAGTGGCCCAGCTGGCCATGGCCAAGCAATTCCGCGAAGGAGATTTCAGGTCGGGGTATTACCGCGACCAGACCTTCATGTTCGCCACAGGAGAATCGGATGTCCGGAAATTTTTCGCTCAACTGTATGCCGATCCGTCGGTGGATCATGAGCCCGCTTCCGCAGGCCGCTCCATGAACGGTCACTTCGCTACCCGAAGCCTGAACCCCGATGGCTCGTGGAAAGACTTGATGAAGATCAAGAACTCTTCCGCCGACATCTCTCCTACCGCCGGTCAGATGCCTCGCTTGCTAGGACTGGCTTGGGCCTCGAAACTTTATCGGAACAACCCCGAACTCCATTCCTTCACCTCGTTCTCCAACCGCGGACACGAAGTCGCCTTCGGCACCATCGGTGATGCCAGCACATCCGAAGGAATCTTCTTTGAAACCATCAACGCCGCCGGCGTACTTCAAGTACCCATGGCGATTTCCGTATGGGACGACGGGTACGGCATCTCGGTGCCTGCGAAATACCAGACCACCAAACAGAATATCTCAGAAATACTCCGCGGCTTTGCGCGCAACGAAAAAGCAGACGGCTATATGATCCTCTCGGCCAAAGGCTGGGATTATGCCGGACTTTGTGAAATGTATCGCAAAGGAGTAGCCGAATGCCGCGAGAAACATATCCCTGTGCTCTTCCACGTCAGGGAAGTGACACAACCCCAAGGACACTCGACCTCCGGTTCACACGAACGCTACAAATCCAAGGAGCGTCTGCAATGGGAAGAGGAATACGATTGCCTGCGTAAGATGCGCGAATGGATCATCGAGAACGGCATCGCTTCCGCCGAGACTTGCGACACGATCGAGAACGACGCGAAAGCCGCTGTGCTTGCCGCCAAGAATGAAGCGTGGAACGATTTCATCCAAGCCATTCGCAGCGAACTGGATCGCTCCCTCTCTGCCGTCGACCAGCTGATTGCCGCCAGTCCGCAACGGCCTTTCCTGGAAAAGATCCGTCAAGAACTGGCTGCCATCGCCACACCGGCCCGTCGCGACATCGCGGTTGCCTTGCATGCCGCCTTACGCATAACGCGCGGTGAAACAGGCGAAGCCCGATCCGCACTCATCGCCCTTGATCGCGATCTCGGTCTGACGAACGCCGACCGGTACAACTCCCATTTGCATAGCGAATCGGCCCACTCCGCGTTGCGCGTACTGCCTGTTCCGGCGGTTTATGCCAGCGACGCCGCCGTAGTGGACGGCCGCGAAGTGCTGCAAGCCAATTTCGATGCGCTCTTCAGCCAAGAGCCGCGGCTCGTCGCCTTCGGCGAAGACGTCGGTCATATCGGCGACGTCAACCAAGGGTTTGCCGGACTGCAAAGTAAGTACGGCGAAGTGCGGATCACCGACACCGGCATTCGCGAAGCGACCATAGTGGGACAAGGTATCGGACTGGCCATGCGCGGCCTACGCCCCATCGCTGAAATCCAATACCTCGACTACCTGCTCTACGCCATTCAGATCCTGAGCGACGACCTCTCCACCCTGCACTACCGCACCAAAGGCGGACAGAAAGCACCGGTCATCATCCGCACGCGCGGACACCGGCTGGAAGGAGTATGGCACAGCGGTTCTCCCATGGGCATGATCCTGAATTCCCTGCGAGGTATCCACGTTCTGGTTCCGCGTAACATGACACAGGCCGCTGGCTTCTACAATACTATGCTAGCCAGCGATGAACCGGCTCTCATCATCGAGTGCCTCAACGGCTATCGCTTGAAAGAAACCCTTCCTTCCAACCTTGGCGCCTTCCGCGTCCCGCTGGGTGTTCCGGAGGTATTGCAAGAAGGCACCGACATCACCTTGGTAACCTATGGCTCTTGCGTGCGAATCG
>CAYWDY010000057.1:0-8463 GCA_964455985.1 uncultured Flavobacteriales bacterium | reverse complement strand
TGAACTGATTGACGTGCAGACGCTGTTGCCATTTGATATCGGACACACCATCGTTGACTCCTTGAAAAAAACCAACAAGTTGCTGGTCTTAGACGAAGACGTTCCCGGTGGCGCCAGCGCGTACATCCTGCAACAGGTGCTGGAGGTGCAAGGAGGATACCAATATCTCGATGCTGCCCCTCGAACACTCACTTCGAAAGAGCACCGTCCGGCGTATGGATCTGACGGCGACTATTACTCCAAACCTAATGCCGAGATCACCGAAAAAGAATCCGCTTACGCCCATCTGGAAAAGATGGACGTGAGGGAATTGCTGGAAGGCATCAACCGGGAAGACCAAAGCGTACCGCTGGCCATAGAAAAAGTACTGGGCCCCATTGAGGAGGCCGTGCATCTCATCACCGAACGCATGCAAAAAGGTGGACGGGTCTTTTACCTCGGCGCCGGCACCAGCGGACGATTGGGGATTGTAGACGCCTCCGAGCTCCCTCCGACTTATGGATTGGAACACGGCCGTGTGATCGGCCTGAACGCCGGCGGCGATTCAGCGATCCGCAAAGCGGTGGAGTTCGCCGAAGACAATCCCGACCAGGGATGGAATGATTTGCAATCGTACGATGTGTGCGACAAGGATGTGGTGGTGGGCATTGCCGCTTCGGGCAGTACGCCCTACGTGGTAGGTGCGCTGAAGCATTGCCGCGCGGAAGAGATTCCGACGGTCGGCATCACGTGCAATCCCGGCTCTCCCCTGTCGCAGCATGCCGATATCATCATCGAAGTGATCGTAGGTCCCGAGTTCGTCACGGGCAGCACGCGGATGAAAGCGGGCACGGCGCAGAAGCTGGTATTGAATATGATTTCCACCGCGACGATGATCCGGCTGGGGCGGGTGCGCGGCAACAAGATGGTGGACATGCAGTTGACCAACAACAAGCTGGTGGACCGCGGCACCCGGATGATCATGGACGCTTTGCAGGTGGATTTCGAGACGGCGCAACGCCTGCTCACGACACACGGCAGTGTGCGTGCGGCGGTGGATGCGTATCAAAAAGGTTGACCATGCAGGACCTTGAGCCGCATTACCAGTGGCGGAATCAATACATCGCCGCTGAGGATCCCCGATCCCCTTTTTTCGGTCGTGAGTACAGCGAGTTCGAATACACGATGACGGTGTACAACTACTACATCCATCCGCAGTGGGATGATTTCGGATCGAGTACGCTATATCTGAAAGTGCTCTTCACCGATTACGAGCAGGGCTTTGCGGTTGTGGAGTTCATCGGGGAATGGAATGATGCGCTGTACAATGACATCATGTTTTTAAAGCGGGACGTCATCGAGTTGATGATGACGGAGGGCATCGACAAGTTCATTCTCATCGGAGAGAACGTGCTCAATTTTCACGGCTCGGATGATTCGTATTACGAAGAATGGTTTCAGGATGTGGACCAAGGTTGGATTGCCGCAGTGAATTTCCGTCCGCACGTCCTGCAGGAGATGAGTCGTCAGAACCTGGATTACTATCTAGCGTCGGGCGGTGAACTCGATGAGTTGCCGTGGCGCAACTATACGCCACCGGAATTATTCAAAAAGGTTGACGGGATATTGAGTCACCGGCTTTCGTAGGAAGGCAGGGCTCGACTACTGCTTTTAAACCGCTTCGACGGAAACTTTTAACTTTGAACCTTGAACTTTAAACCTTGAACCGATTAAGCCTTATCTTGCATCTGACGCATGCGTACTTTCTGGCTTTATCTTTTGACTTTCTCTACGGCTAGTGTGCTGGCACAAAAACCCTCACCGGTGAAACCCACCGACAAGGCCTCCTATTACCACGACGACTTCCAAGGCAGAAATACCAGCAGCGGTGAGGTGTTCGACCAAGCCGACTTCACCGCCGCTCACCGTACCCTGCCCTTCAACGAAATCGTATTGGTGACCAATACCATCAACCGCAAAACAGCCATCGTGCGCATCAACGATCGGGGGCCGTTCCGGAAAAGCAGAGCCATCGACGTCTCCCGCGCGGCTGCCCAACGCCTTGGCATGATTCCGTTCGGTGTAGTGCCCGTACGTATCACACCGCTCCATATCCTCGACCAGTATCCGATTTCGGATACGAGTTTTCAGGAGAATGTCTGGTGGAACACGAAAGCACAAAAGACTGATAAACCGACCGATCGAATCGACCTGTGGAGCACGCCGGACTGGAAACATGCATTCTACGTCGCGTCCGATCTGGAGCTCCAAGAACTGGATTCGGAATTCTTCGTCCACGTCTGGTTAGACGGCAACAAAACAATGTTCACCGTTTCCGTCGCCCTGAAAGAAAAGGATAACGCGGAAAGACGCCTGAAGCACTACCGTTCCGGCGGATTCATGCGCGCCCGGATCATTGCGCCTACGCGCTGATCAATCACCAACGTGAATACATCACCCGAAATTTCTTCCAACGGAATGAAGCGGAACGACTGCGCATTTTCCACCTGTTCCTTGAAATCAAATGGACGGTCACTGACCGGCAACGCCAACTCCTCCCGGGGCGCTATAAAGTAATACACGCTCATCACCTGAAGAGTCGGATCAAAGGCCGAAGGGACAAAAAAATCCGTCGTGTAGAAATGCTCCAGCACGTCGAAATCCTGACCGATCTCTTCCTGCAGTTCCCGGATTAGGCATTCTACCGTCCCCTCCCCGAATTCCAGACCACCACCGGGAAACTTGGTCACTGACCTGCCGAAGATAAACTCGTCAGAAACCAGAACACCACAGTCAGGATGAACATAAATACCATAGACTCGGATGACAAATGGACGCGCGCTCATGGCTGCGAAAATACGGCTTGAGGTGCGTATCTTCACGTCGGCATGTCTGAAAAATTCCCCGTCGCCATCGTGGGTGCTGGCCCCGCCGGGCTCACCGCCTCCTACTTCCTTTCGCGGCAGCAGATCCCCCATGTGGTGGTGGAGAAATCTTCCTTCCCTAAAGACAAAATATGCGGCGATGCCCTCAGTGGCAAAGTGGTGGACCTGCTCAAGAAGATGGATCCCGCCTGGGTGGACGAGATGGAGATGGATCCCCACGGATTTTTAGGCAGCTATGGCGTGCGGTTCGTGGCGCCCAACGGGAAGAAACTGGACATCCCATTCAAGCAAGCGCTGGATGACTTGCCTCACGCACCCGGTTTCCTATCCAAACGGATGGTCTTCGACGATTGGCTGTACAGCCGCGTACAAAGTCCTTACGCCACCTTCCTACAGCATACCCAAGTGGAATCCGTAACGCGCGCTACAAATCAAATCACCCTTCATCTCAATAGCTCCGGCTCTACTTCTACCCTGCATGCCGACCTGGTGATCGGCGCCGAGGGAGACCGCTCGGTGGTGGCCAAACACTTGGGAAAAAAGCGCAAAGACAACCGGCATTATTGCGCGGGCCTTCGGATGTACGCCAAAGGTGTGACCGGTTTTCACGAAAAGAATTTCATCGAATTGCACTTCATGAAAGAAGTATTGCCTGGGTACATCTGGATATTTCCGCTACCCAACGGCGAAGCCAACATTGGAGTGGGCATGCTGAGCGAGGTGGTATCGCGCAAGCGCATCAACTTGAAATCTTTACTGGAAAAAACACTGCGCGAACACCCGGTTCTAAAAGAGCGATTCCGTCAGGCCACCCTGATCGATCAACCGCGCGGATGGGGACTGCCGCTGGGATCTGTCAAGCGATCGCTGAGCGGAGACCGATTTCTACTGACAGGCGACGCAGGCTCGCTGATCGATCCGTTTACGGGCGAAGGCATCGGTAATGCCATGATAAGCGGCAGACTGGCGGCACAGGCTGCTGCCAAGGCCATGACTCTAAACCGATTTGATGCAGCGACGCTCAAGTCTTATGACCAAGAGGTGTATACGCAACTGTGGAGCGAATTGAAACTCAGCCACACGCTGCAACGGCTCACCCGTTATGGGTGGCTCTTCAATTTTGTGGTGAACAAAGCAGCGAAGAATCCGCTGCTGCAGGAAACAATTACGGGTATGTTCGAGAATTTGGATCTGCGATCCAGACTACGTAGTCCGGCGTTCTACTTCCGGCTATTGTTTCGCTAGGATCACTCCTGCTCTTTCTTCCATTCGCTATTCAGTCCGTCGAGCACCGTTCCGGTGATGTCCAAGCTGTCGCTGGCATAGAGAATACCGCCGCCACGCTGATAGCCAAGCACGTAATGAATACCCTTGTCCTTGTTGTACGTCCGCAGGAATGCGCTTAACCGAAGGAAGAGGCTGTCTGAATACCGCGCTTGCTCCTCATCCAGCTGGGACAGGAGCTCTTCTTTCTGTTGTATGAGCTGCTGCTGGCGCATCATCAAAGACTCTTCGATTTGCTGGCGCTGTTCGCCGCTCATGGAACCGGCATCTTCCTGGTAACTGCGGACATCCCGTTCCAATTTGTCTCCGGCCGCTTTGAGCTCTCCACGAATGCGCTCTTGGCGTTTTTGAAGATCGGCCTTCTTGGATTTGTAATACTCGTAGTTGTCCAACAGCGAATCTGAATTCACAAAATAAATGCCACCGGGCTGGATAGCTACCGGCGCGGCGGTACTCGTCGTTACGTCAACACTACGGAAATGCAGGAAATAAAGGACTACTACGGCTATCACCAAGACACCTTGAATGATCCAAGAAAGCGATTTCATAATGGTTAATTTTCAGTAAAAGTACGTCTAAAAAACAGGTAAAAAAGCCCTCGCCTGGACTGAGCTTTCGATTCGTTTATTTCTTTAATTTTAGGGCAATAACTTCTCTCTCATGAAGCGTATCCTGCTATCCGTACTGATTGTGCTTGTCGCCTTTATCGGTTGTAAAAAAGACAACTATGACTTTTCGAACCCGTTGGATAAGGATATCCCATCCATGCCATCGAGGTTCAGCCAGAACTTGCTCATTGAGCAGTTCACGCAATCCACGTGCGGCCAGTGCCCCGGAGCCGATCTGCTCGTTGACAGTGCGTTGTCCATCTACGGCAACCGACTCAGTGTGGTGAACGTCCACACGTATGATTCCCTGCAAGCGGATGCCTTGGTGGACACCTCCACCGGTGCGAATGTGCTGGATTCTTATTTCAACCTGGCTGGAACTTATCCTTCCGGCATGGTCAACCGAGATATTTCGAACGTATCACCGGCCAATTACCTCTCGGCCCTTGCCACCAATTTGGGCAACGTTCCCCGTTGTGGCATCGCACTGGATGCGAACGACATCACCAACGGCTACCTGAACTTGGAGGTTCATGTGGGCTTTGCCGATGATTTGGCCGGTGCATATCGACTACACCTTTACCTGGTTGAAAAAGAATACGTCACCACCGATAGCACTTTCGACCAATGGAATGATTTCAGCCAATTCGGCCCTACCCCGCTTCCTGGCACTGCGCTGTTTGATCTGCCCGCTATGATTAACGGGTATTCCTTCACGTATGTCCTACGCGATATCCTCGATCTAGGAGGTTGGGAAGGCGAAGAGATTCCGGCCGGTACAGCCATCAAGGGCAAAGAATACATCAAGAATTACATCATCGATGTGCGGTCGCTCACGCCGTCTAAGTATGAGATCATTGCCTTTGTAGACAAATACGGTTCTTCCGGAGCTACGCACCGGGTGGAAAACGTCCAACGGGTGACGTTGGGCCAAGTGTCATCCTGGAACTAATCACCGATGGACTTCCTTCCTGAAGCGATCAACGACTACGTGGAGCGTCATTGCGCTCCTGAATCCGAGCTCCTGCAATCCCTGAACCGGGAAACCTATGCTAAAATCCTAATGCCCCGTATGCTTTCCGGGCATATGCAGGGTCGGGTATTGTCGCTGTTAAGTCGGATGATCCGTCCGAAGCGCATTTTGGAAATAGGCACCTATACCGGCTACTCAGCCCTATGTTTGGCCGAAGGCTTGGTCGAAGGCGGATGTTTGGATACGATTGACATCAACGACGAGCTGGCGGCCATGGTGAAGCGATATATGGACCAATCCGAATGGGGACAGAAGATCCATTGCCACTGGGGAGATGCGCGGACTGTGATTCCGGGAATCGAAGGCGAGTTCGACCTGGTCTTCATCGATGCCGACAAGGAGAATTACCTGACGTATTACGAGATGGTCCTTCCCCGAATTCCAAAAGGCGGATGGATAATTGCAGACAACGTGTTGTGGAGCGGAAAAGTGCTGGAATCCGAGGGGAAAATGGACAAAGACACGCGGGCCTTGCATCATTTCAACACCTTTGTACGTAATGATAAGCGTGTTTATCCCGTGCTTTTACCCGTCCGGGATGGACTCATGGTCCTCCAAAAGCATTGATATCGGTCAAAATAAATCCTATATTTACTCTTGTAAAACCTATTGACATGAAAAACATCCGTCAATTCTTATTCGCAGCTGTATTGTCCTCTGTTTCTCTTGCTGCTGTAGCGCAGGACAAAGCTGAAACCGTGGATCCACGCATTCAGCAACTGGCTCAGGCCAAGGTTAAAATCCTGACTGACTACCTGACGTTGACGCCGGACCAGCAAAGCACGGTAGTCCTGATTCTGACGAAATACGATGACTTGACTACGGTCAACAACACGAACTACTCGATCACCCGTAATGCCGAGCGCGAAATCTGGGAAGTGATCACTCCTCAGCAGATGGAACAGTATAAGAACAACATGGACAAGATTCACGCGGACTTTGCCGCTGTTCCGGCTCCGGCGGCAGCGAACGCTCCCTCGTTCCAGATGCAAGGCAAATAATTTTTAATCTTAATTTGAAAACCCCGGTCTAATCTGCCGGGGTTTTTTAATACCCTATACGATACGAATGAAACACATGATTGATCTTCGCAGCGACACGGTGACCAAACCGACCCCTGAAATGTTGGATGCCATGATGCGGGCGGAGGTTGGCGATGACATTTTCGAAGAGGATCCGACTGTCAGACGGTTAGAGGAAATGGCTGCGGCTTTATTCGGGAAGGAGGCGGCCTTGTACTGCACATCCGGAACGCTCTCCAACCAGTTGGCCCTTAAGGTGAGTACGAACCCACAAGACGAAGTGATCTGCGACAAGCTCTCGCATATTTTCTATTACGAAGCGGCTGGCCCGGCCTTCTTATCCGGACTATCACTAAGGCTTATTGAGGGGGATCGTGGACGACTGACTTCGGAACAGATTCTGGACAATATCAATCCGGACAATATCCACCAACCGCCGACCCGCTTGGTGAGTTTGGAAAATACCCACAACAAAGGCGGTGGTAGCGTCTATCCGAAGGGAAAGTTGAAGGAACTTTCTGACACGGCCCGTTCCAAGGGACTGGGTGTGCATTTGGATGGTGCCCGGATTTTCAATGCGATGACCGTTACGGGAGAGACACCCCAAGAGATCGGGGCGTGTGCGGATACCTTATCGGTTTGTTTGTCGAAGGGCTTGGGGGCGCCGGTAGGATCCATGCTGATTGCCTCCAAGGAGAAGATCAGGTATGCACGCCGGGTTCGTAAGGCCTTAGGTGGCGGCATGCGGCAGGCGGGTTATCTGGCTGCAGCAGGAATCTATGCCTTGGAGAACCATACAGGTCGATTGTCGGAAGATCATCGTCATGCGAAAGGCATTGCGGATGCGTTATCCGGTTGCACGTATGTTCGGCAAGTCATGCCGGCAGAAACGAATATTGTCGTTGCGGAATTGGATCCGGCGGTTACTCCGGCTAGGTACCTCGACTACTTGACGGGATCAGGTGTACGAGCCATGCAATTCGGGAAGCACAGTATCCGAATGGTCACGCATCTGCACATTACGGATGCCGACATGGAAGAGGTGTGCGAGGTAGTGAAGGGTTTTTTGATCACCGGATAAGTAAGCAGCAAAGCCTTGAAAGGACTCAGGTTAAAACTTGCATAGAATTTAGAAGCATAAAAAAAGCCCGTCTCTTTCGAAACGGGCTTTTATAATTACGGCGACGACATACTCTCCCGGATGTTACTCCAGTACCATCTGCGCTACAGGGCTTAACTTCTCTGTTCGGAATGGGAAGAGGTGGACACCTGTGCTAAAGTCACCATAAATGCGGTTATGACTTTTGACATAAGTAAGAAAACACAAGGAGTGACAAAGTAATGTCTTTGCCGGACCGAAAGCTACGGGTAATTAGTATTGCTCCGCTTTGCCATTACTGACTTTACACGTACAACCTATCAACGTCGTAGTCTACAACGACCCTTAAAGGAGATCTCATCTTGAGGCAAGTTTCGTGCTTAGATGCTTTCAGCGCTTATCTTAACCGTACATAGCTACCCTGCGATGCAGCTGGCGCCACAACAGGTACACTAGAGGTTCGTCCAACTCGGTCCTCTCGTACTAGAGTCAGGTTCACTCAATTTTCTAACGCCCACAACAGATAGGGACCGAACTGTCTCACGACGTTCTG
>CAYWDY010000056.1:5068-11692 GCA_964455985.1 uncultured Flavobacteriales bacterium | reverse complement strand
GACCCACTTACCGGGGAATTCCAAAAAAGGCGATACAGAATCCTGACCCATGTAGGGAGCTACGGTGACCGCATCGGCTCCCAGACCTTGATACAGAGCACGCGCATACATGGTGGACGTATTACCGATATCACCACGCTTAGCGTCTGCGATAATCAAGTGATCGGAACCGATATGGTTGACGACTTGCTCCAAGGCCATCCAACCCTTATGCCCATACTGTTCGAAGAAGGCTGTGTTGGGCTTATAGGCGACACATAAATCGCGGGTAGCATCGATGATGGGCGCACAGAAATCAAAAAGCCCGTCAGTAGAACCTTGAAAGGCAACAGGCATTCGACCCAATTCAGGATCCAATCCGACACACAGGAAGGAACGCCGCAGTTGTATGAGGTGGATAAGTTCAGCCCGATTCACGGGTCCAAGATACGATTAGTCCTATGGATTTAGTTTATTTGCCTTGAACCAAACCACACCACCATGTCAAAAAAGCTAGGGCTGCTCGACAGCACGGCCATCATCTCAGGATCCATGATTGGGTCCGGTATTTTCATTGTCTCAGCCGGCATCGCCAGAGATGTCAACCTCTCTCCGGGATTCCTGATCATGGCGTGGGTGGTTACGGCCATCATCACCGTACTGGGCGCACTGAGCTACGGGGAATTGTCTGCCATGATGCCCAAAGCGGGCGGACAATACATTTACCTGAAAGAGGCCTTTAGCCCGCTTTGGGGCTTCCTCTATGGCTGGGCCCTTTTCGCTGTCATTCAAACCGGCACGATCGCCGCCGTCGCCGTCGCCTTTGCCAAATTCACAGGGGTCTTCTTTCCGATCATCGGACCGGACCATGTCCTGTTTTCCATAGGAGGAAAGTCCATCAACTCCCAGCAGCTGCTTGCGGTCTTGGTGGTAATCGGACTGACGCGTTACAATTTTGGCGCCTTGAAATCAAGTGCCATTCTTCAGAACATCTTTACTGTATCAAAAATCGCTGCTTTGCTTCTGCTGGTTGCCATCGGTTTTTGGATGGGCGGTCAGGGTGCCGGTGACTGGTCGCACTTTCAACCCGCCTTCCCTGAGCATATCGACTGGGGCACACTGGGCATGTTCGGCGCTGCCATGACAGGAGCACTGTTCTCAGCTGACGCCTGGAACAACATCACCTATACCGCCGGTGAGGTGGACAAGCCCCAAAGAAATCTACCGCTCTCCCTTTTCCTTGGAACAGCGAGTGTATTGACCCTTTATATCCTGGCCAATGTGGCGTACCTGTACATTTTGCCCGTGCAGAGCATCGCCACAGCTGAGAATGATCGGGTAGCGACGTTGATGATGCAGACGTTACTAGGCGAGAAGGGCAAGTTCTTCATGGCCGGGATGATCATGGTTGCCACTTTCGGTTGCTTGAATGGAATCATCTTCACGGCCGGACGCGTGTATTATGCCATGGCCCAAGACGGCTACTTCTTCCGCATGGCAGGCACCTTGAATAAAAACCAAGTTCCTGCCAATGCCTTAACCCTACAATGCATTTGGGCATGTCTACTCTGTTTCTCCGGCACCTACGGCGACCTGTTGGACTACATCATGTTCGTGGTGATGCTGTTTTACGCCTTGACTATCATGGGACTGTTCAGACTTCGCATGAAGCGCCCCGATATGGAACGTCCCTATAAAGCCTTTGGCTATCCTTTCCTTCCCGGTCTGTATGTCGCACTCGCTCTTGCGGTGTCCACGGTCATGTTCATCTACAAGCCGGCCTTCTGCATGTACGGACTGCTGATCGTACTGCTTGGAATACCTGTCTATCTGATATTCCAAAGGCAGAAACAGAAAGCTTAACCGGTCAATATCCGAAGAGGTTCCCAATAGACCTGAAATAAAGAAGGCTGCTCGCATACACGGGCAGCCTTCTTTATTTAAATGCTGAAGAAATAATCAGCGCTTGATTTTTGTCTTGGGAGCAGCTCCGAAACCGACCGGACTTCCCACCCTGACCATAGCACAACGGAAGCCGAGATCATCGGTACGTTGTTCCTGATCGAGGAAGCGACGGGTGCCGGGAGACATCCAGTAAGCCCTGTCTTTCCAAGAGCCGCCTTTGTAAACACGGGATTTGTCGTTGACCAAGCTGTTGACTCCGTATTCGTATTTAACGTAGTCCGGCTCATCAGCATCAAGGAAGTTCTTATTGTCCGCGATGGTGTAGTTACGACGGTCGATATTCTCTTCCGCAGTCACGTCACGCATGGGAACACGACCGAGGCTGTCTTTTTCAACGATGGTTCCTTCTTCATCACGCTGCTGGGTCTGGAACACGTTACCGCGGAAGGGGTTGAAGTCGGCTTTGTCTTCGTGAGAAAGAGGACGGTAGACATCCATTACCCACTCGTTGACGTTACCGGCCATACAATACAGACCATAGTCATTAGGCCAGTAGGAGAAAACCGGAGCCGGACGATCGGCGTTGTCATTCAAGAAACCTGCCGTACCCATGTTGTCACCGCGACCACGCTTGTAGTTGGCCAACATCTGTCCTTTGTACTTCTCATCGCTGTTACGCACAATATGTCACACGCTCGTATACAGTATTTCCGACTTGGGCCAAAGCAGCATATTCCCATTCTGCTTCGGTAGGGAGTCGATAACGGGGCAGAAGAATGCCATCTTCCATACGAACCTTACGCGTTCCGTTGGAACCGGAACTTGGATTGAGGTCCATAAGGTCACTTTTGACCATGCCCTCGTACTGACCGGCCAGGTAGGCGTCCGTATTGAAGTTATCTTCGTTGATCTGGTTCGGGTTGACGCGGAGGATACCTTCGCGAACCATGATTTGTTCGTTTACGCGATCCGTACGCCATGCACAGAAATCATTGGCTTGCAACCAATTCACCCCAACGACAGGATACTCTTGGTAAGCCGGGTGGCGCAGATACAATTCGACCATAGGCTCGTTATAACCGAGCTTATCGCGCCAAACCAGGGTATCTGGCAAGGCTTTTTTGTACACTTCCGGATAATCGGCACCGAAAACGCGGGTCGTCCAGTAGAGGTATTCGAGGTAATGGATGTTGGCTACTTCGGTTTCATCCATATAAAAGGATGAAACAGTAGCACGACGAGGAATGTTGTTCCAGTCGATCGTGATGTCCTGTTCGGTACGACCCATGGTGAAGGTACCACCTTCGACAAGCACCAGGCCGGGACCTGTCTCCTGCTCATCGTAGGGAGGTTTTTCAAAACCACCGTTCTTAGGATCGTTGTAGTTCCAACCGGTTACGGAGGACTTTTCTTTACCACAGGAAGCCAGCACCGTTGCGGCAACTGCCATTCCGAGGGTATAACGCCAAAGGCTTTTCATCGTTTAGGAAGGTTATGTATGGCTGAAACGAAGGCCAAATATAGTTTATTTAATGGTTTTTCAATATCCTATTAAACTGTACCTGGAGCAGAAGCAAGCCAGGAAACCTGTCGGTCAGCATAAACCGTGAAAACGCAAGGCGACGAATAAGGTTTCTTTTCCAAGAATTCAAGCGCACCTGACCATTGAACACGGATTAGAACGCCGGACACTTGATGGTACGGAACCGCTTTTTCTTGGGATGACAAGGGAACAATAGACCCAAAGACAATTCATGGGATCCGGCGGAGGCATTATAGAGCTTGGAGACAGTAACATCGTAGCTGTATCCGAACTTGAATATACCCTGTTGTAAACCCACCAAAGCGATGAAAGAATCTTGTCCGCGGTACCAGATACCACCAATGAGTGGCGCCTTAGCAGCATAGAATCCGACATTGAACTGATTGAAATCGCGTTGCTTTTGATACAATACGTTGGGAGAAATGTAGACTGAATTGTCCCGCGAGCCGCCCAGGGGAATAATGGCTCCGGCATGTAAGGTGATTTTCATGGGGAGCTCAGATCCCGGTGCTTCTTTAATATAGAACTCCTGGGGCTCGGTCAGGTGGTGTACTGCCACTCCGCCATAAAGACGATTGCTGTAGGCCAAGAGCCCGGTGGAGAAGTCCCAGAACGAACGGTTCTGATTGGGGCGGATCTCCTGAGTCTGGTATACGAATCCGTAGCGGGGGTCGATCATATCACCAAAGGTGAGCTTGTCCCAATCCACTTTTTTCTGAAAGTACGTTGCCTGAAAGCCTGCCCGGATGGAAAACTCACGCGTGACGTTCAACTGGTAGCTGTAAATACCGCTAACTGACGTGGTGGTGAGGGTCGCTTCTCCAGCTTTATCGTTCAATACGATGATGCCAAGTCCACCGATCGGATCCACGTGCTGGTCGTAAGAGGCAGTGTAGGAAATGAAATTACCGGACAGTGCAGGCCACTGATTGCGGTAATTCAAGGACAACCTTGGACAGCGCTGCGATCCGGCAAAGGCAGGATTCAGATAAATCGGATTGGCGTAGAACTGAGAGAACTGAGGATCTTGCGCCAACAGCCATTGCGGTGCGGAAATCAGCAACAATATGAGTATTCGTTTAATCATCCTTCGAGGAACTTTGGTGAATAGTACGAGGGCAAGATATGTTAGTTTCCGAGACAGTGGCGGACTGATTTTCCGAGATTGCCGACGGATGTAAGATTCCGCCCCAATTTAATACAAAAAGAAATCCGTCCTACTGACTTCCCCCCACTATTCCGGCTACCAATATTAGACTTTTTTGGTAATATCCCCTAAATGAAGGGAAAAAGAGATCATGGTAAAAAAAACCTATTTTGAGATAAATTTGTTGATACAATAAGAAATCAACTCCTACGTTACCATTCCCCCAACACACCCTATGTCCCTGAACCGCCCTACCCTGCTCGCCAGACTTTCCCTGTTGATGTGTTCAGGCCTTCTTACTACGATTTGCCTTGCGTTTGACTCCTCGATCCCCTTCCACCTGACCTGGAAAGGGGTGAATGTGCACCCGTTGCCCAACGGAGAGTTTTTTGAGGAATTGGAATTAGCGGATGGACATCTTGACGATGACTTCCATCCCGTGCTGGTTAAAACCATCCCTCTACCATCAGGCACGACATCCGCCACGTGCCAAATAAAGGATATCCGTACAGAAACGCTACGTGAAACCCGCGGTATTCAACGAATCCAAAGTCTTAACCAAGAGTTCAAGGCGGACTGCCGCATCGTTTACCGGAAGCGCATGCCCTATGCTGAAGTTGTGCTTTCTCCTCTTCGCCGCACGGCCACAGGCACTTTAGAGCGGATTACCGATTGTGTAGTAGAGATCGTTCCGGTGCGCGGTACTGCCCCTGCGATTGCCCGTACCGGCACCCGCAACAGCGTATTGTCCAATGGAACCTGGTATCGAATTGCAGTGACGAACAACGGTGTTTATCGTCTCAGTTATGACTTCCTGCGGAACCTTGGAATACCCGTCAATTCCATCGATCCCCGAAACCTCCGTGTTTACGGAAACGGAGGTGGTCAGCTGCCCTACCTCAATTCATCCACTCCGTTCGATGACCTTCAGGAAAACGCCATTTTTGTTTCCGGAGAATCGGATGGACGCTTTGACGCCGGTGACTATGCCCTGTTCTACGGCACATCGCAAACCCGTTGGAAATACGACGCTACCAGCAGCCGTTACCAACATGCCATCAACCAGTATTGCGACACGACCTATTTTTTCATCACAGCCGATTTGGGCCCCGGAAAACGGATTACCCAGCGCGCCAGTGCATCAGCCTCCAATACGGTTCCTGTGACTGAATTCAGTGATTTCGCATTCCATGAGAACGACGAATACAATCTACTGAAGTCGGGCCGTGAGTGGTACGGAGACCGGATGGACAACATCAACACTACACGATCTTTCACCTTCAGTTTCCCAAACCTTTCTTCGTCTGATACCCTGAACTTGCGAGCCAGTCTTCTAGGTAGGGCGACCAATAGCGTTAATCACAATAATAGCAGCTTCACCATCAAAGTAAACGGACAGACGCTGACACAAGGTTTTTCAGATGTTGGAACTTCTCCTCAAGACAATTACGCCTCACCAGTAACCATCAATTCTAATTTCTCCGGCCTGAGCGGATCGGTTACGGTCACGGTTATTTTCAGCTCTAGCGATCCGAACGCTCAAGGATGGATCAACTTCTTGGAATTGAACACCCGATGCGCGCTGACAGCCTCAGGTCGTCCTGCGCAGTATTTTTTCAGAGATCCCCGCTCGGCGGGAACCGGTAACACCGCCTCCTTCAATGTACCCGGAACCTCCGTCAACCACTTGATTTGGGACGTGACTGATCCTCGGAATGTCATCCAGCAACAAACCACATTCAACAACGCTACGGTAAGCTTCAACGCTGATGCGCAATCCATTCGGGAATATGTATGCTTCACCACCGGATCAGCCGGCGAGCCCCTGAGTGCCGGATCCGTTTCCAACCAAAACCTCCACGGTCTGCCTCAAGCCCAAATGGTAATCATATCCCATTCGTCTTTCTTGACACAAGCAAACCGCTTGGCGGAATTCCACCGGAGCCGCGGACTGTCGGTTCAGGTGATTGAATCCCGTTCCATTTATAACGAATTCTCCTCCGGTGCCCAAGACGTTTGTGCGATTCGGAATATGATGAAGATGTTCTAC
>CAYWDY010000056.1:3574-5058 GCA_964455985.1 uncultured Flavobacteriales bacterium | reverse complement strand
CTACGACCGGGCCACTTCCCCGGCAGACATGCCACGTTACTTACTGTTATTCGGTGACGCCTCCTATGACAACAAGTACCGGATTGACAACAACACCGCTTTCATCCCCTCCTATCAGTCGGCAGGGTCTCTAAACAATACCCAAACCTACATGTCTGATGATTTCTTCGGATTGCTGGATGATACCGAAGGCGAATGGACGAGTGGAGAGATAGTAGACCTGGCTGTAGGACGACTTCCCATCAAATCGACGGCTGAAGCGGATGCAGTGGTCAATAAGATTTTGAACTACGGAAGTTTTGACATCTCCTCATTCAATTCTCCTTTAGGCGACTGGCGCAATACCATTTCGTTTGTGGCTGATGATCAAGACAACAACACGCACTTCAAACAATCGGACACCTTGGCTGAACGTGTCCGTCGATCCTATCCGGTCTATAATATCGATAAGGTATACTTAGACGCTTACAATCAGCTGTCTACTCCCGGCGGACAACGTTATCCGGACGGACAAAAAGCGATCGTCGATCGAGTCGAACGTGGAGCGCTTCTTCTCACGTATGTCGGCCACGGCGGTGAAGTCGGCTGGGCTCACGAACGTGTGTTGGAGCTCTCCGATATCAACGGCTGGACCAACTTCTCACGATTACCGGCCTTTCTGACGGCAACTTGCGAATTCAGCCGTCTGGACGATCCGGAACGCACCTCAGCCGGTGAAGATGTATTCCTGAACCCGAACGGTGGCGGGATATGTTTATTCACTACCTCGAGGCTTGCCTTCTCCAGCTCAAACTTCAACCTTTGTCAGTACTTCTTCGCGCATGTATTCAATCCCTTCGAAGGAAGAAGGCCCACCATTGGTGAAGTTTTCGAACAAACCAAAATCGATACCTACTCCGATCAGTACGTCCGCAATTTCCTCTTGATCGGCGACCCTGCTCTTCCCTTGGCCTATCCTGGCTATCAGGCCCGTACGACACGTATAAACGGTCAAGCGGTTCAGTCCAACGCGGACACCCTGAAAGCGTTGAACAAAGTCACTATCGAGGGTGAAGTGACCGACAAATCCGGCAACCGACTCACGAACTTCAACGGTTTCATCACGCCTACTGTTTTCGACAAGTGGACCACGTATTATACGTTAGGTAATGACGCCAGCGTGAGCAGCGACCCTTCGTTCGCACAGCCCTTCAACGCACAGCGCAATATCATTTACAAAGGAAAAGTAAGCGTGGCGAACGGCCAGTTCAGTTTCACGTTCGTGGTACCCAAAGACATCCAATTCCGCTACGGAAACGGCAAGATCAGTTATTACGCACAAGATGGCAGCAGCGATGCAACCGGGTATGACACGTCCTTCGTGGTTGGCGGATTCGACCCCAATGGCCTGCAAGACGACGCCGGTCCCGATCTGCGGTTATATATGAATGACGAGAAATTCGTTCGTGGCAGCATGACGAATGAGAACCCCTTGTTGTTGGCCT
>CAYWDY010000056.1:992-3564 GCA_964455985.1 uncultured Flavobacteriales bacterium | reverse complement strand
GGAATCAACGCCGTAGGCAGTGGAATCGGACATGATATGACGGTCACGCTGGACCGTGATGCCAACAAGACGATTGTAGTGAATGACTATTTTGAAAACAACCTTAATTCCTACCAACAGGGCAAGGTCAGCTATCCTTTTCAAAACCTGACTCCCGGACCACACACGCTGACATTCAAGGTTTGGGATGTCTACAACAATTCCTCCGAAGCGACCACGGATTTCATTGTGGAATCCTCGGCTGAGCTCGCCTTAGATCACGTTTTAAATTACCCGAATCCGTTCACGACGTCCACCACGTTCATGTTCGACCACAACCGGCCGTACAGCAATCTTGATGTTCAGGTTCAAATTTTCACCGTGTCCGGGAAACTGATAAAAACACTCTCGGCCCCTATTTTCAACGAAGGATTCCATTCCCAGGAATTACAATGGGACGGATTGGACGATTTTGGTGACAGAATCGGCAAGGGAGTGTATCTTTACCGATTGAAAGTCAGGACGCCGGAAGGTTTTACGGCCGACAAGTTCGAGAAACTGGTCATCCTGCGTTGATTAGGCCAATACCCCGATACCTATTATATTTGCTCACCAACCCCTATTCGATAGATGCATTTCCAAAAACGATTTGTTGCAGCCCTGATGACCGCGGCGGTTTCCATCAGTTCCGTATCTGCCCAGATTTCCTCTTTTCGCGACTCCCTGCTGGGTCAGGTGAATACCATCACCACAGCCGTACCCTTTCTGCTTATCGGTCCTGATTCCAGAGCGGGCGGCATGGGTGATTACGGTGCTGCCACCTCACCGGATCCCAACTCCGTATATTGGAACGCATCCAAGCTCGCCTTTGCCGAAAAAGATGCCGGATTCTCGATTTCCTATACGCCCTGGTTGCGTGCCTTGGTGAACGACATCAATCTGGCCTACCTGTCAGGCTATAAAAAGGTCGGAGAGAATCAGGTCATTGCCGGATCACTGCGTTACTTTTCACTCGGAAATATTGATTTCACGAACGAGAACGCGGAGAAGACCGGATCCTTCAATCCTAACGAATGGGCACTTGACGTTTCCTACTCCCGCAAACTCGCTGAAAAGTTCTCCGGAGGTTTGGCCTTGCGTTACATCTACTCCAACCTTACCGGCGGAATCGCCATCGCCAACAATACCATCCAAACCCGTCCGGGCACTTCTGTGGCTGCTGACCTCTCGGGATATTACCGAACTGACGTCGACCTGAACGGCAAGGATGCCAAGCTGGCTTTCGGCTTGAATATCTCCAACATCGGATCTAAGATTTCCTACTCTGATACCAAGTCCAAGGATTTCATTCCTACGAACTTCCGCTTTGGTGGCAATCTGGAAGTGGAACTGGATGACTACAACACGATTTCATTCGGTGTGGACATCAACAAGCTGTTGGTACCCACCCCGCCTGTTTATTTGGAAGCTGCCAACGGCGGTGACTCCTTGGACCAAGACGGAAATAAAATCGTTGAGTACGGCAAAGACCCAACCAATATTTCTCCGGCGAATGCCTTGTTCTCCTCGTGGTCGGATGCTCCGGGAGGATGGCGTGAGGAATGGAAGGAATTCATCTGGTGTACCGGTATGGAATATTGGTACGACAAGCAATTCGCCATCCGTGCCGGTTATTTCCACGAAGCCGCAACCAAAGGCAACCGTAAATACTTCACAGTGGGTGCTGGCCTTCGTTACAATGTCTTTGGTTTGGATTTCGCTTACCTCATCCCCACGGAGCAACGCAATCCTCTTGAAAATACGCTTCGATTCTCTCTGCTGTTCAACTTTGAAGGGCTGAAGGCGGAAGCGGAAGAGAAATCCGAATAATCCCGCGACTGATTCATGCGCATCGGTTTCGGTTTCGACGTTCACGCCCTTAAAGACGGTCATCCCTTTTGGATTGGCGGCATCCAGGTGCCTCACGCTAAGGGAGCTTTCGGTCACTCTGACGCCGACGTACTTATTCACGCTGTATGCGACGCCCTGCTGGGCGCAGCCAACCTTGGCGACATCGGAAAACATTTTCCCGATACCTCAGCCGATTTCAAAGGCATTGACAGTAAGATCCTGTTAGAGCGGGTAATCCGACTACTTCATGAAACAGGATACACCATCGGCAACATCGATGTCACTCTGTGTCTGGAAAAACCGAAAATCGCAGCTCACATCCCGGAGATGAGACGCGTTTTATGTGCCGTCATGGGCATTCCGGAAAACGATCTTTCCATCAAAGCGACCACCAACGAAAAGATGGGCTTCATCGGTCGGGAAGAGGGCGTCACCGCCTACGCGGTGGCCCTGATCAGATCCAAGTGATATGTTACGGCGTTTAATTGCCGGCTGAACAGACTAAAAACGACTACTCGTAGTAGTACGCTTTGACTATTGCCACATCGCGTAAGAAATCAATCTTACCGATGGATACGCGGTGGATATTCAATCCCGTCCGCTTACGCAGATCATCAATCAGCGCCTGTTGGTTTTCAGGCTTGATCATTTCAATATTCTCGTATTGGATAGTACGCACCAACGCATTTTTCAGCAGCAAATT
>CAYWDY010000056.1:0-982 GCA_964455985.1 uncultured Flavobacteriales bacterium | reverse complement strand
AGCGCAAACGTCACAGCGACAATGCTCAGGTTGATGATAGAGAGCTCAAAGTAAGATGTCTTACTTACAGCTGCGATCAGACCGATGGCGATGACCACAAAGAGATAGGTCATGTCCTTAGAGGTCAATCCTTCCGTGCGTAATCGAAGGATGGAGAACACCGCAAAGAGACCGAAAGCGGCCCCCATGGACATGTCAACCTTGTTCAACAGGTAAGTAATGATGAAAATGATGATGTTGAAGAGGAAAAAGGTAAAGAGGTATTCCTTCTTCTTATGGATCGGAAAATAGATCAAACGCACCATGATAATCATGGTACAGAAATCGATCAACAGCCTCCAAAAAAACTTGTCAGACAGCTTGTCGAATAACTCCAAGGTAGCGGCACTATCATTCATGATGCTTTCAATAATTTGTTGATGTAAAGTATGGTAGGCTTGAAACGGTTATGCTTGAGTTCGGGGTGAAGACTGATCACCCCAAGACAATATTTGCTGATTGACTTTTCCTTGATGCGAAATTTCCGCATCAACTCGATGAAGGCGCTATGGTCGCGACCACTCCCCTGCTTCACCTCAGCGATGACAAGTCCCCGGTAATCGATTCGACCGTTGTCGTCCACGAAATGCAATTCGGTGTCTACGGTCAATCGTTCCTGAGAATGTTTGTTAACGAAGGTAATGCGGAGGTAATTGACCCAAAGCTGAGGCTTCAGCGAACTGGGGTTCACGTTGGAAGAGGACAAAACCAGATCTTCCGACTTATCGCTGATGGCTGTGATGATCTGGGGTCTTTTGATACGCTCCTTGACGGTCCGTCCCTTATTATTCTTGAACTTGACTTCAAAGAAGCAGAGATCGGATTCCACATACCGTCTCGCCCTGAACTTATAGCGGTTCAACTTGCCCGCGTGATGCGACAAATAAAGCTGGAAGCCGGTCGTATCGAAATACAAGGTCTCATAATGCGTATATCGCTTACC
>CAYWDY010000055.1:11510-11851 GCA_964455985.1 uncultured Flavobacteriales bacterium | reverse complement strand
TGATTTCGGCAAAAGTCCAGTCCATATCCTTCATATTGCCGTTGCTGACGGTGACTCCGTTAACCCGGCAAGTCATAGCTAGATCATAGGCATTTCCGGTATGTCCGGGTTTGGCAGCTGTACGGTAGGGCTCCAGTTCGTCGGGGGTGACGAGCCACGGGCCAATCACGGTACTGAAATCTTTTCCTTTAGCAGGGCCCAGGTTCAACAGCATTTCTTCCATCTGCAGGGTTCGTGCGCTCATGTCGTTCATGATCATGTAACCGGCGATGTATTGATCCGCCTCGGCGGCTCGGATGTTTCTTCCTTTTTTACCAATCACTACCGCAACCTCCAACTCG
>CAYWDY010000055.1:6208-11500 GCA_964455985.1 uncultured Flavobacteriales bacterium | reverse complement strand
AACAATTTCACCAGGCCCTTGAATGGCGTTGTGGTTGGTGAAATAGAAAATGGGGTACTGGTCAAACTCCGGAATCATGGGAACCTTACGGTTGCGGCGGGCGGCTTCCACGTGTTGGCGGAAAGCGTATCCGTCGCGGCAGGAGGTGGGTTGCGGAACGGGGGCGGTTAATGAACCGTCGGCGTAGTCGATGTAGGATGCCGTAGTACCTTGTTGAATGGCCTGAAGTGCTTTCCGTGCCGATTGCATGGCGGGCTCTCCGGCTTTCAGGAACTGTGTCATGTCATCGGGTTGGAGAGGTAGGCTCAGTTGCTGAAGCAATTCGTTAAGCGGATAGATTCGATCATGGTGTAAAATCCCGATACGGGTCTGTCCGGATGTGAGATAGGAGACAAGTTTCATAGTGGTGTAAAAATACGAAAAGGACAGCCCTGATAGAAGCAAAAAAGACTCCTTGCGGAGTCCTTTTTACCTAACCAAATTAACCACTAACGCTTAACCAAAGCGTATCATTGAACCAACAGCTTTTGCTGCTGGTTCTCATAACCGTCATTGACGGTGATGAAATATATTCTGCCTGCCTGGAGGTATTGGCTGTCGAAACGCAGCTCGATATCCCCGTAGGCGCCAGTACTCATGGTGAATGGAATGTTTCGTCCCATGATGTCGTTTACACGAATTAAATCCGGCTGGAGTTGATCACCTTCCAGATCGATATGAACCGTCTGGTTGATGCAGGGATTCGGATATATCGAGAACTTTCTGGGCGTGAACTCGACCACCGCCGGACCATAAACGGTCTCTTGGCCGTCAAAGTCTACTTGGCGAAGGCGATAATAGGAGATGCCTCGTAACGGATGCTCATCCATCAGGCTGTAGGTGTGGGTCTGTGAAACCGTTCCGGCTCCAGCCCGTTGTCCAACGGTTTCGTAAGTGATCATGTCTTTGGAGCGTTCCACGGTGAAGTAATCGTTGTTGATTTCCGTTGCCGTGCTCCAGCGCAACTCGACTTGATTATTCAATGGAAAGGCATCGAAGGCGAGGAGGTTGATGGGTAGCGGATTTCCGCCGCCGGGAGGATTGCCCAGCGTGAAATTCGTTTGCATGTAATTGATTCCCCCGATAGCCGGATTGAAGTTGTTCCGGGGAATGGTAGCTGAAATCGAACCGTTTGTCGTTCCGCTCGCGCCCAAGGAACCCAGATTGATCCAGGTGGTAACGGTAGGCGTACGATCCTGGGCAATGACCAGGCTATTGGGATCGACTACACCGTCATCCGGTCCATACGTCATCTTGATGGATCCGGCCGTGAAATTGGCGGGACCGGTCCTCTCCATGGTCACATACCTGGTCAGCGAAACACCACTCAGGTTAGCCGGAAGGGTAGGAGGTAACGTGTAGGCAGACTGGTTCTTGACGACAGCCAGGTAAGTGACCTGTCCGTTGGTGCTGTGGAAAATGTTGCGCAGTTCCACCGGGCGGAAGAATTGACCTGCACCAATCGGAAATACTTTGTTGGTGGAATTCGTGCTGGCGATGGTATGAATCATCGGCCCATTCACATAGCTGCTGGATGTACCCGCACTGTTATTGGCAGTGCTCGTTAAGGTGAGTACATTGACCTTATGGTTGTTCGGCAGGCCGGTATTCAGGGTTCCATTCGTGAGTTGAAGGAAATTGGTGACGCTCGTATTCAGACGCAACGTGACACCTCCGGTATTAGCGATCTCCATACGGTAGAACGGTGTAGAGATGGAGCCACCAATGTACTGGTTGATAATCGTGCATGATGAAAAGCGTACGGTTCCTGTGCGAGCCACGAAGTTTCCGTAGTTCTCCAGCGCATTACCGTTTGCGTTGATACCTTGAAGATTAATGATCCTGGAATCCCCCGTGGCACTACCGTTCGCGGAGCGTACATCGAATACTCCGTTCGGATTGATGGTGATGCTGTTGATGTTACAACCGCTGGAAGAGTTGGCGGCCGGTGCGAGCTTCGCTCCATCCATGATCTGCATGTTGGGGTAAGCGTTACAGCTGCTCGGATTGTAGATCGGGTTGAAGGTGAATGATTTTGCGATAGAGGTGCCCGTTCCGAACACGAAACTCGAATTGGTGCCTCCGACTGTTCCATTGCTGATACAGAGTGAAATGTCGGTTACGGTGATCGGGCCGGCGTTGGGGCGAACGAAGGTGATGGAGCCGTTATTCATAAAGGCGCTTCCGGCAACGTCCGTGATCCAAAGGAGCGGACGGTAATACAGACTGGGGCTGTTGTTCAGCGTAATACTGCCGCCGGAGCGGTTGAAGATGAACGGCTCGCTGCTGGCAAAGCTTGCCGGTTGAGTAGTATAGGTGATACCACCGTTGACGACTAAGGCTGAAGATGCGCCGCTGATGTCCAGTCGAGGTGTGATGGTCCCGTTCTGGTCATAGAAGATGCCGCCACGGGCAGCCCCGCTGCCTACGGTCAAATTGCCACTTCCGGAAATGTAGACCTCGCCCTGAAGCAGCAACGAGTCAGCAGCCGAAGCGATTTGAACTCGTCCCATGGGAACCTTAAGTATCGCATTGGGACCAAGGGTGTAATTAACTCCGGAGTTGATGGAGTAAATACCGGTGTTGTTGTGATTGAATGTTCCGATGTTGATGTTCAGTGTTCGTGTAGCCAGCTCAAATGCGTTGGTATTGGTAGTTAAGGTTCCAGCCCGAGAACTCTTGTTCACGGTAACAGTCCCCAAGTCCCAAGTGCCGTTTGAAACGATCGAGTTCTGTGCGCTGTTGAAAACCAGCTCGGCGAAATTCGACGCGTTGGCGTACAAGTCGATGTGTCCGCTGTTAATAATGTCCTTACCTACATTGACCGTAGGCCGGCCGGTGGCTGTGCTTTGGTACTGAAGGGTGCAGTTGGGAGCGATGAAAACAGACATTCCGACAGTTAGGCTATAACTTCTGGCTGACGACTGGAGTTCCAGTACAGCAGGTCCTCCGTTTCCGGTGTAACCCACATAAATCATACGGGCGCTCTGAACTTGAGAAAGGAATACCGTAGTCCCCAGGGAAATATTGACGGTGTCATTGATGCCAGGAGCCGCAGCCGGAATCGATCCGTTCTGAAGACGCCAAGTGCCCGGGGTGTTCCAGTTACCCGTGGTGAAAGAACTGTAATAGGCTGCTTTACCGGACATCGGTGCAAGCAATACCATTACACTAGCCATGAAGAACCCGATGGTCATCGAGAGAATTTCTCGGCGTTGAGGAGCATTCATGTAGATGTTTTTCATCGTTTTAAAGTTGTTAGGATTGTAATTGAACACTTCTAGTGGTTACATCGCTTTTTTTCGGTTTTTTCGGATTAGGGTTGATCTCGAATTTTCCCGGTAATTACATCTGTAAGGTTTTAGGGATAAATAGGACCAAAGTCTATAGCCAACCCATGATTTTGCTTTATTTCCACTCCGACTCTTGGACGCCCCTGTAAGGTCTTTTCCCGGTTTTTAATAAGTTTCACTAATTGTGAAGGGACAAGCGGGTAACCGGAATCCAGTTCCCACTTTAATCCGACCCTTATGCCTCAATATCACCGACTCGGCCAGTTACCTCCCAAGCGCCATACGCAGTTCCGCAAACCGGACGGCGCCCTCTACGCGGAAGAGCTGGTTTCTACCCATGGGTTTTCGAACGTTTATTCGCTCATCTACCATTGTCATCCGCCGACGTTGATCAAGGATGCGGAGCCTTCCTACTCGGTAGCTCCCGAAATCGCCTTTCAGCGCTCACTCAAGCACCAGAGCTTTGAAGGTTTTCATGTACTGCCCACGGACGACTACCTGCAAAGCCGTCAGCCAGTCCTGGTCAACAACGACGTTCACATCAGTTTGGCTGCGCCAAAACAGTCGATGTTGGATTATTTCTATAAGAATGCCGATGCCGATGAAGTGATCTTTATCCACGAAGGTTCAGGCACCCTGAAATCCATTTACGGTTCATTGGATTTCGCCTACGGTGATTATCTGGTGGTTCCTCGCGGTACCATATATCAGATTCATTTCAAAGACGGCAACAACCGTTTACTGATCATCGAATCCTTCTCAGCTATTGAAACTCCGAAGCGGTACCGAAACGTGTACGGTCAGTTGGAAGAGCACTCTCCCTATTGTGAGCGCGACATCCGGCGCCCCGAAAGGTTGGAGACGTTTGATCAGCATGGCGACTTCCGCATACTGATCAAGAAAGAAGGCGTGATGTATCCCTACATCTATGCTACCCATCCGTTCGATGCGATCGGCTGGGATGGTAATCTGTATCCGTGGGCCTTGTCCATCCATGACTTCGAGCCGCTTACCGGTCGCGTACACCTTCCACCTCCGATACACCAGACGTTCGAGGCGCACAACTTCGTGATCTGCTCTTTCGTTCCCCGTCTCTACGATTATCACCCGTTATCCATTCCTGTTCCGTATAACCACTCCAACATCGATTCTGATGAAGTGCTCTATTACGTGGATGGTGACTTCATGAGCCGTAAAAAAGTAACGCGCGGAATGATCACACTTCATCCAGCCGGCATTCCGCACGGTCCGCACCCGGGCACTGTGGAAAAAAGTCTTGGACAAAAAGAGACCCGCGAATTGGCGGTGATGATCGATACGTTCCGGCCCTTGTGGGTTACCAAGTCCGGTGCTGCGATCATGTCGGGCGACTATTTCAAGTCGTGGTTGGAATAGGTGGTCTGATATTCCGATATTAAAAAACGGGCTGTCCATTCGCTGAACAGCCCGTTTTTGTTTTCTTGCCCGAATCGGATCAAACCTCCAAAACGAATTTCTCCATCATCGTATTGACTTTTTTCTTGATGGCAGCGAGCTTGGTCTCGTTTTCCTGGCTCATCAACGCCTGATCGATAAGGTCAACCACTTTCAAGCAATCTTTTTCTTTTGCTCCCCGCGTGGTGATGGCGGGTGTGCCGATGCGTATGCCTGATGTGACGAAGGGGGATTTGTCGTCAAAGGGTACCATGTTCTTATTGACGGTGATGTCAGCTTTTCCTAACGTAGCCTCAGCGCCTTTGCCGGTTAGATTTTTCGAGCGTAAGTCGATCAGCATGCAATGGTTGTCGGTTCCTCCGCTGATGACGGTATACCCGCGTTCAACGAAAGCTTTTGCCATGGCGGAAGCGTTACGGACCACTTGGACGCAATACTTCATGTAATCATCCGAAAGTGCTTCGCCAAAAGCGACTGCCTTGGCCGCGATCACGTGTTCCAACGGTCCGCCTTGCGTGCCGGGAAA
>CAYWDY010000055.1:4199-6198 GCA_964455985.1 uncultured Flavobacteriales bacterium | reverse complement strand
CGCCGTCGAAAATCGAACTCATCATCTTGGGTTCGCCCTTTGGCGTAGTATGTCCCCAAGGATTCGCCTTGTCGTGCCCCATCATGATCATGCCTCCGCGCGGACCGCGAAGTGTCTTGTGGGTGGTAGTGGTTACCACATCGCAATAAGGCAGTGGGTCGTTAAGAAGACCGCGGGCGATGAGTCCGGAAGGGTGGGAGATATCCGCCAGCAGGAACGCACCTACTTCTTGTGCCAAACGTTTCATCCGTGCGTAATCCCAATCGCGGGAATAGGAAGAAGCCCCGGCGATGATCAGTTTAGGACGCTCCTTGCGGGCTACTTCTTCCATTCGATCATAATCCACCAGTCCGGTCTCGCGGTTTACACCATAGAAGGTGGCGCGATAGATCTTGCCGCTGAAGTTCACCGGTGATCCGTGGGTGAGATGCCCGCCGTGTGAGAGGTCAAATCCGAGAATGGTATCTCCCGGCTGCAACAGCGCCAACATTACCGCCGCGTTGGCTTGTGCACCAGAGTGCGGCTGAACATTGGCCCATGCAGCATTGAAAAGTATCTTGATCCGGTCAATAGCCAACTGTTCGATCTGGTCGACGACTTCGCATCCGCCGTAGTAGCGTTTGCCGGGAAGTCCTTCTGCATATTTATTAGTCAGGCAAGAGCCCATGGCTTGCATCACCTGCTTGCTCACAAAGTTCTCCGAGGCGATGAGCTCGATGCCCGAACGTTGGCGCTTCTTTTCCTGGTTGATGAGTTTGAAAATGGCGGTATCTTTTTCCATAAAGTGGGGTTGTCGGATATTGAATGGGGTTAACCGAAATCTATTTCTGTGTTGTCACCCAGGTTGAGGGATTGACTCAACCCGCGTAGCGAAGCGTCACTTCCTATGACAGACTGGTGAAGGACTGCGTTTTCTAATTGAGAAAAGGAACCGATGATCGAATCGGACACGATGGAATTCTGTACAATTGTCTTTTCACCGATAGAAACCCGGGGGCCTATGATGCTATTTCGGATGATGCAGTTTTCCGGGATACTGACAGGAGGGATGATGATGCTGTTTTCAAATCTTGAAGAATCGATCGACTCGCCGTACTTCTGTAACAGCACCGCGTTGGTTTCAAGCAGGCTTTCCTTGTTGCCGCAGTCGTACCAGTTTTCGACAGGAAACGTGTGTATGATCGCTCCTTTGCGAATCATGATATCCATGGCATCTGTCAGCTGGAATTCCTGATACGATCGCAGGTTACGGGTCACCAACTCGTCGATGGATTCCATCAGAAGTCTGGTCTCTTTGATCTTGTATAGACCGACGAGCGCCAGGTTCGACTTGGGGATGGCAGGTTTTTCTACCAAGTGGGTGATCACACCCTGCTCATCGACTTCAGCCACTCCGTAATGACTAGGATCTTCGACACGCTTTACGCCTAACGCAGAGAATGGTAACTCTAATGCCGTTTTCAAATCAACGTCAAAGACCGTATCTCCCAGTGCAATGACGAGTTCTTCGTTCTGATCGACTTCTGATTTAGCTAGCCAAACGGCGTGACCGATACCTTCGCGGGGTTCCTGGATGATGAAGGTAGCCTTCATCTCGGGATAGGTGGTTCGCAAGTAGGTTTCAATCTTATCGCCGAGGTAGCCGATGATGAAAATGAAATCCTTGATGCCCGCATCCAACAGGTTGTCCACAATGTGCGACAGGATCGGTTTCCCTGCTACGGGTACCAACGCCTTAGGTTGGGTATGCGTATGAGGCCGCAGTTTGCTGCCTATGCCTGCTACGGGAATGATTACTTTCATGAATGGGCCGGTCCGAACTCCTACGTTGTAAAAGTATTACTTTTGAGGGCAGTCACCACACGAATCCTGAACGAGGAATCAACAGCATGAAATCCACCCGAATAACCGAACTTTTTGATATCCAGTACCCCATCATTCAGGCGGGGATGATCTGGTGTAGCGGCTGGAGATTGGCCGCCGCCGTCAGTAATGCCGG
>CAYWDY010000055.1:1882-4185 GCA_964455985.1 uncultured Flavobacteriales bacterium | reverse complement strand
CAAGCAGCCACGGTAAAACCTTTTGCCGTTAACCTGCCTTTGCTCTATCCGGATATCGACCAGCACATGAAAACGATCGTGGAGGAAGGCGTGAAAATCGTTTTTACATCAGCGGGAAATCCGGCGACGTGGACAAGTTACTTGAAAGAACACGGTATCAAGGTGGTGCACGTGATTGCCAACACAAAATTCGCTCGAAAGGCCGAGCAAGCCGGAGTAGATGCAATCGTTGCGGAAGGATTCGAGGCAGGAGGGCATAACGGACGGGAGGAGACGACTACGATGGTGTTGATTCCCATGATCCGACAAGCCACCGATCTTCCGCTCATCGCGGCAGGTGGTATCGGACATGGTACCTCCATGCTGGCTGCGTTCGCTCTGGGTGCAGAAGCGGTTCAAATGGGTACACGATTCATCGCTTCGGAAGAATCATCGGCCCATCCGGATTTCAAACAGCGTCTTATTCACGCTCAGGAAGGGGAGACCAAGTTGCTCATGAAACGACTTACCCCAGTGAGACTCTTGCGTAACGAGTTCTCGTTGGCTGTTGAAGAGGCGGAGCAGCGGGGGGCCTCTAACGAGGAATTGACCGAATTGCTGGGTCGTGCACGTGCCAAAAAGGGCATGTTCGAAGGGGATTTGGAACAGGGGGAACTGGAGGTAGGTCAACTGTCTGCCTATGTGCGCCAGATTCAACCCGCCGCCGAAATTGTACGAGAGGTAATCTCGGAATTCGATGCGGCCTTGGAGCGGTTGTGTGCACTTTCCTCCCGCTGATTCGATTGTCAATAAGTATCCCGAATTGACGTTTATGTCGGAGACCTACTGAGGTAATGAGCCTATCTTTGTAGTATAATTCTGTCATGGTACGATTCACACGTCATCTTCTATCCAACGGCATGCCGTTGCTGGTACACGAAGATCCATCCACTCCGCTGGCAACCGTCAATCTGTTGTATAAAGTCGGAGCCCGCGACGAGGACTCTTCGCGAACCGGGTTCGCCCATCTTTTCGAGCACTTGATGTTCGGCGGTTCGATCAATATTCCCGAATTCGATGGACCGCTGCAACTGGCAGGTGGAGACAACAACGCCTTCACCAATAACGATATCACCAATTATTATTGCACCCTCCCGGCTAGCAACCTGGAAACGGCCTTTTGGTTGGAAAGTGATCGCATGATGAGCTTGGCTTTCTCCGAGAAGAGCTTAGAGGTACAACGCCAAGTCGTCATCGAGGAATTCAAACAGCGTTATTTGAATCAGCCTTATGGCGATGTCTGGCTGCTCTTGCGACCCTTGGCTTACCGGGTCCATCCTTACCAATGGGCCACGATCGGAAAGGAGTTGTCCCATATCGAACAGGCTACGCTGGAAGATGTACGAAATTTCTTTTTCCGTTTCTATACCCCTGACAATGCCATTTTGGTCGTGGCGGGTGGTGTGAAGCGGGATGATGTTGTGGCATTGGCTGAAAAATGGTTCGGTCCCATCAAGCGCAATATTGGTCAGCGCAATCCGTTGCCTTCGGAGCCCGTTCAAAACGAATATCGGTCGCTATCCGTTCAACGCGATATTCCATTCGATTCGATTTACATGGCCTTCCATGCCTGTTCCCGCCTGGATCAGGAATTTTATGCCACCGACTTGCTGACCGATGTCCTCTCGAGAGGTAAGTCGTGCCGCTTGTATAACTCTCTGGTCAAGGAAAAGAAATTGTTCAGTAGTGTCAACGCCTACCTCACCGGAGACTTTGACAAGGGATTGGTCGTAGTAGAAGGTAAGTTGTTGAAAGGAGTTTCAATAGGAGATGCGGAAGCGGCCATCAGAATGGAGTTGGATCGAATCATGAATGAAGAAGTCACACCGGAAGAGCTTACTCGCTCTAAGAATACGGTCGAGTCCACCATCGAGTTTTCCGAGATGGAGCTTTCAAGTCGAGCCTTATCGCTCGCCATTGCGGAATACATGGGCAATCCTGATCTGGTCAATACCGAAATGGAGCGGTATGCCGCTGTCCAGGCCTCAGACCTGCAGGCGGTAGCCCGTCAGGTGTTCCGTAAGGAGAATTGCTCCGTCTTGCATTATTTATCCCAGAACGCCAACGCATGAGTCAACTAGATCGTTCGCATCCGCCACAGCTGGCCGATGTGCAACCGGATACTTTTCAGCAGGTGCAAACCCGCAAGCTGGACAATGGAATTCCAGTTCACACCATCGATGCCGGTTTCCAGGACCTGGTTCGCATTGAATTCACGTTATCAAACAGGGTCTTCGATCCGCAACAGGCTTTGTTGCCTGCTT